>DATHOV010000507.1:0-3338 GCA_035484515.1 Lysobacteraceae bacterium | reverse complement strand
CGATCGTCGGACGCCGAAAGCCGTCGAACGAAGCACCGAATCCGGCGACATTCGTCGTCCGCAAACCATCGGAGCTGCGCCGCAGGTTGTCGGAACGCGAATGTCGTCGTGCGCGTCTGCTGCTCCGACGCGCCCGCCCGGGCAACCGGACGGCTTTCGGCGGCATTCGGTTAGCATTGGCATCGTCACCACGCCCGGAGTCGGTATGCGCCAGATCGCGTTTGCATCGTCGTTGCTGTTCCTCGCCATCGCCGCCGCGCATGCCGAAGTTCCGGCTCCTGTCGATACGCCGTATCCGGGAACGATCGCGATCAACGTCGATGCGACCGACCTCGCGCAGCGCATCTTCCGGGTGAAGCAAGTCGTGCCCGTGCAGCCCGGGCCGCTCACCCTGTTGCTGCCGCAGTGGCTGCCCGGCAACCATGCGCCGAATGGGCCGATCGACAAGATCGCAGGCTTGGTCGTCACCGCCGATGGCAAGCGACTGGACTGGAAGCGCGATCCGCTCAACGTCTACGCCTTCCACATCGACGTACCCGCGGGCGTCGACAGCATCACCACCGAATACCAGTACCTCACCCCGACCGACCGCGACCAGGGCCGCGTGGTGATGACGCCGAACATGCTCAACCTGCAATGGAACGCAGTCGTGCTGTATCCGGCCGGGCACTACGCCGGCCGCATCGACTACGACGCCAGCGTGACCTATCCGGCAGGCTGGCAGGCCTTCACTGCGCTCGATGTCGGTGGCCGCGATGGCGACACCGTGCATTACAAGCCGGTACCGCTCGACATCCTCGTCGATTCGCCGGTCTATGCCGGCCGCTACGCCAGGCAGTTCGACCTCGCGCCCGGCGCCAAGGTGCCGGTGCATCTGGACGTCGTCGCCGATGCGCCGAAATACCTCGAAGCCAAGCCCGCGCACCTCGCCGAGCATCGCGAACTGGTGAAGCAGGCCCTCGCGCTCTACGGCGCGCAGCATTACGACCACTACGACTTCCTGTTCTCGATCTCCGACCAGATGAGCGGCAACGGCCTCGAGCACCAGCGCTCGAGCGAGGACGGCACGAGCGCGGACTATTTCAGCGACTGGGACGCGAAGACCGGCAGCAGCGACCTGCTCGGCCACGAGTACACGCATTCGTGGAACGGCAAGTTCCGCCGCCCCGCCGACCTGTGGACGCCGAACTACAACGTGCCGATGCAGGACAGCCTGCTGTGGGTATACGAAGGACAGACGCAATACTGGGGCAACGTGCTGACCGGACGCTCGGGCCTGCGCCCGCTCGATGCTTCGCGCGATGCCTTCGCCGCGGTCATCGCGCGCTACCAGGATGGTCGCCCGGGCCTGTCCTGGCGCAACGTGCAGGACACCACCAACGACCCGATCATCGCCCAGCGTCGACCGAAGCCCTACGTCAACTACCAGCTGTCGGAGGACTACTACGTGGCAGGCCAGGTGATCTGGCTGGAAGCCGACGCGCGCATCCGTACCCAGAGCGGCGGTCGCAAGTCGCTCGACGATTTCGCGCACGCCTTCTTCGGCGTCCACGATGGCGCGTGGAAGAAGCAGGAGACCTACACCTTCGACGATATCGTCGCGACATTGAACGCCGTGCAGCCGGACGACTGGGCGAAGTTCCTGCGCGATCGCCTCGACGGAAAAGTGTCCCTGATGGATGGCATCGAAGCCATCGGCTGGCGCGTGACCTACACCGACGATCCCGGCGCGCTGGCCAAGGCGCGCGCGAAGGACGACAAGTCCGGCACCCAGGATTATTTCTATTCGCTCGGCTTCTACGTCGACAAGGCCGGCAAGATCGACGAAGTACGCTGGGACAGCCCGGCCTTCAACGCCGGCATCGGCGCCGGCATGACCCTCGTCGCAGTGAACGACCTGGAGTTCGACAAGGACACGCTGTCCGACGCGATCAAGGCCGCGAAGACCGACAAGGCCCCGATCCGCCTGCTGGTGAAGGAATTCGACCGCTTCCGCACGATCGCGATCGACTACCACGACGGCCTGCGCTACCCGCACCTCGAACGCCTCGAAGGCAAGCCGGACCTGCTCACGCCGATCCTGACGCCGCGGAAGTAGCACCGGTCATGCAGCCCGGATGAAATCCGGGGCTTGCTCGGTACTCGCTCCCGGATTCCACCCGGGCTACCTGCTGTGCGCGCCACCGGAAGCGCGTGGGTGACTTTCCGCCCATGCACATCGAAACGATCCACCGGTAGCATCGCCGATTTCGTGCAACGACGATGCCGGGGATTGCGATGCGAAGGAATGCGTGGAAGCTGGGCGCCTGGGTTCTATGGATCGCGTTCGCTCCCTCTGGCGCGCAGGCGCAGCAGTTCGCCTGGCCGAAGGACGCACCGGGCGACGACGCATCCATCTCGCGATCGATCCCGGAGCTCGCTCGCAAGGTACTGTCCGCCTACCACGACGACGACCGCGACAAGGACCTCGCCAACCGCTTCCGACTGCAACTCGTGGCCGGCGACGATCGTGGCGCGATCGCCTCGATCCGCGAACTCCGCGCATTGCGGGCGCCTCGCGATGGCCGTTCGGCCGCCACCGAGTATCTGCAGTACGAAGTCTATGCCGACGCGAAGGACCGCCAGGCGAAGGAGCGCCTTGCGTTCGACGAAGCCTTCCGGCGCTCGTTCCGCGCGCTCGTCGGCGCGCTCGACGACATCGCTGCGCAGCAGGTGCTCACCGCGTTCAGCGGCGATCTGAAACACAACGAGGACGCGTTGCGCACGGCGCTCGACCAGAGCAAGGGCAAGGATGCGATCGCGCTCGCCGACGCGCTCGCGCTCGTGAAGGCCTACCAGGTTCGCCAGGCGTACGCCGACTTCCAGGCGGACGCCGCGAAGCTGGTGGACGAGGACGATGCGCGCCGCTACGCGATCGAGAAGAACGTGCTGGTGGATACACCCGACGGCGCCCACATCGCCGCGATGATCGTCCGCCCGCGGTCGGCGCCCGCGAAGCAGACCACCCTGCTCGAATGGACCATCTACGCGAACGACGACTGGGCCTTCTTCGACGCGAGGGCCGCGGCGGCGCACGGCTATGTCGGCGTGGTCGCCTATTCGCGCGGCAAGGGCGCGAGCCCCGATGCGATCGAGCCCTATGTGCGCGATGGCGCGGACGCGGCGGCGACGATCGACTGGATCGCGAAACAGGACTGGAGCGACGGCCGGGTCGGCATGTACAGCGGCAGCTACAACGCATTCGCGCAATGGGCCGCCGCCAAGCACCATCCGGCCGCGCTGAAGGCGATCGCGACCTCGGCCTCGGCCGCGCCGGGCATCGACGTGCCGATGGAAGG
>DATHOV010000506.1:0-2090 GCA_035484515.1 Lysobacteraceae bacterium | reverse complement strand
TCTACTGCTAGTATCCGGGCCATCGCCGCTCTCCGTTGATTGTCCCGCTCATTTTTAGAACTCCCGCCAGTCGGTGTCGGCACCGTTGCCGGTCGCACGGGCGACCGCTTGGCGCGCGGGCGACGGCGCGACGTCCGCTACCGCCGTGGCGGCACCGGACTTACCCGCTTTACCCGCCCAGGAGCGTGCGCCCCCCCGGCGTATCGCTGCCGGCCCACTGGCGTGGCTGGCAGTATTGTTGCTTGTTGAATTCAGGGCGGCCTCCGCAATCCGGTAGCGCGCCAGCATCTCGTTCAGCCCGCGTACCTGCTCGGCCATGGCCTGCGAGGCGGCGGTCGCCTGCTCGACGAGCGCGGCGTTCTGCTGGGTGAGCTCGTCCATCTGCATGACGGCGCGGTTCACCTGCTCGATGCCGGAGGATTGCTCGCGCGAGGCAGCGGCGATCTCGGCGACGATGTCCGAGACCTTCTTCACCGAGGCCACGATCTTCTCGAGGGTCTGGCCGGACTGGGTGACGAGCACCGAGCCGTCCTCGACCTTCTTGACCGAGTCCTGGATGAGCTCTTTGATCTCTTTCGCCGCCGTGGCCGAGCGGCCGGCGAGGCTGCGCACCTCGCTGGCGACGACCGCGAAGCCGCGGCCCTGCTCGCCGGCGCGCGCGGCTTCCACCGCGGCGTTCAGGGCTAAGAGGTTGGTCTGGAACGCGATGTCGTCGATGACACCGATGATGTCGGCAATCTTCTTCGACGCGTCGTTGATGTCGGCCATTGCCTTGACGGCCTGGCTGACCACCGAGCCGCCTTTCTCCGCCTGGTCGCGAGCGGCCATGGCGAGCTGGTTCGCCTGGCCGGCGTTGTCGGCGTTCTGCTTGACGGTCGTCGTCATCTCTTCCATCGAGGACGCGGTTTCCTCGAGCGACGAAGACTGCTCTTCCGTGCGCTGCGAGAGGTTGGCGTTGCCCGCGGAGATCTCGTCGGCGCCGCGATGCACTTCGGCGGCCACCGTCTTCACCTTCGAGACGACGTCGGCCATGTTGTCGGCGAGTTGGTTGACGCCGCGGCTCATCGCCTCGAAGAAGGCGGTCTTGCCGTTGAGATCGATGCGCTTGCTCAAGTCCCCGCCGACGACGGCGGAGAGCATGTTCTGCATCTCTTTCTCGACAGCGACTTCCTGCGTGCGATCGGTCCACTCGACGACCGTGCCGATGCGCTCGCCCTTGTCATTGCGGACCGGGTTCGCGACCGTGCGGAAGGTGCAGGCGCCGAGCATGCGCTCGTGCATGTCGGAGCCCGTGAGGTTGTCGAGCGCGCGACGCATGTTGCTCGGATCGATCGACAGCACATCCATGCACGCTCCACGCAGCCGGGCCGCGTCAAAGTTTGGCAGCGTCTTGCGGATCTCGTGCTGGGTGCGGGCGAACATCGCCTGGGCGGTGTCGTTGATATAGATGATCTCGTACTGGGCGTCCGCGAGCACGACACTCGTGGAGACTTTGTCGAGCGCCTGGCGGATGCGGGAGTTCTCGGCCGCGAAACTACGCTCGGTCTCGATCTGCGTGCGCAACTTGCCCTGCATGTCATCGAGTGCCTGCAGCACCTGGCCGGCCTCGTCGGTGCCGCCACGCTCGATCTGGTTGTCATACTTGCCGCCGGAGATATTGCCGAACACTGCTACCGCGCGGGCCAGCGGGGCAGACAGCGAGCGCGTAATCAACCACGACAGCGCCAACGCGAAGGCGAGGGCGATCGCCGTGATGCCGGCCGTCAGGTTCCGCCACGTCGTCGCTTCGGACAAACGCTGCTGAACGGCGGCGTTCATCGCGTTGTAGCTGACGTCAGAGAGCTGTTGCAGTGAGGAGGTGATCTCGCGAGTCGCGGTGTAAACCTCGGCGGTCGTGATCTCCATCTTCTGGGAGTCGAGGATCTTTTCCTTCACGGTGCCGTACGCCGTGTTGAAGGCGTTGCGGGCCGATTCCACCGCCGGGCGCACCTTCGCTTTCGCATCGTCCGAAGCGCGATCGATGTCGCGCGCCACGGAGTCGAAGTGCTCGATGAATTCGTCGTGATAGAGACCCAGGGCCATGCGGTCAT
>DATHOV010000505.1:0-9634 GCA_035484515.1 Lysobacteraceae bacterium | reverse complement strand
GGTCGAAAGCAGTTCGTTGCGCTGCTCCTCGACCTTGCGCGAGCCGCCGTGCTCGCGCAGGTCGGCGAGCACGTCGAGCAGCAACTGGCGCGGATCGGCTCCGTCGAGCAGGGCCGGCACGCCGCGCAGCGTCACCGATTGCGGGCCGCTGCGATCGACCTCGAAGCCGAGTTCCGCGAGCGCCTGCGCATGCTCTTCGGCGGCATCGGCTTCACGCTCGGAAAGGGCCAGCGTCGGCGGCACCAGCAACGGCTGGGTGCGGATGCCGATGCCTTCCTGCGCGGACTTCAAGCGCTCGTAGGTGATGCGTTCGTGCGCCGCGTGCATGTCCACGAGCACCAGTCCGTGCTGGTTTTCGGCGAGGACGAAGATGCCGTGCAGTTGCGCGAGGGCGTAACCGAGCGGCGGCGCTTCGCCTTCCTCGCCCGGCGGGGGCATCGTCGGAGCCGCAACCATTTGCGGCAGGCCCGACGGGCCATTCGCATCGCTGCCGAATCCGCCAGCGTAAGCCGCGAGGCGTTCGTTGACGCCCAGCGACAGGCCCGATTGCCGCATCGACTGCCATGCGAACGCGTTGCGCGACTCCATCGCAGCGGGCGCAGGCGCATCCCCCGATCCAGTCAGATGCGGGCCCTGCGGCGGCGATGCCACCGCACCCGCACGCGCATCCGCAAGCGCTTCGTGCAGGGTGCGAAACACGAAATCGTGCACCAGCCGTACGTCGCGGAATCGCACTTCGTGCTTGGCCGGGTGCACGTTCACGTCGACGCGGCGCGGATCGAGTTCGAGGAACAGGACGAAGGCCGGATGGCGTCCGTGGTAGAGCACGTCCGCATAGGCCTGGCGCACCGCGTGCGCGACCGTGCGATCGCGAACCGCACGACCGTTGACGAAGAAGTATTGCTGGTCGGCGCTCGAACGCGCGGTGGTCGGCAGGCCGATCCAGCCATGCAGCCGCAGTCCGGCGGCGGAATGGTCGAGCGCGATGCAGGCATTCGCGAAGTCCTCGCCGAGCGCATCGGCGACGCGCCCGATCGCGCTTTCGTCCGCACGCAACGGCCGGTAGTGCCGCAGCTGGCGGCCGTTGTGCTGGATGCGCAGGTCGATGCGCGGCCGCGCCAGCGCGAGCGCGCGCAGCCATTCCTCGATGTGCCCGAGTTCGGTGCGCTCGGCCTTGAGGAAGCGACGGCGTGCCGGGACGTTGTAGAACAGGTCGCGCACCTCGACCGTGCTGCCGCGCGGATGCGGATGCGGCGCGACCGCAGCGGGCCTGCCGCCATCGACCTGCAGGCGCGCACCGTGCGCGGAATCCTCGTCGCGCGAGGTCAGGCTGAAATGGCTGACCGAGGCGATCGAGGGCAGCGCCTCGCCGCGGAAACCCATCGTCACGACCTGTTCGAGGTCGTCGAGCGAGGCGATCTTGCTCGTCGCGTGACGCGATATCGCCAGCGGCAGTTCGGTCGCCGCGATGCCGCTGCCGTCGTCGCGCACACGGATCAGACGCACGCCGCCTTCTTCCAGGTCGATGTCCAGTCGGCTCGCGCCGGCGTCGAGCGCGTTCTCCACGAGTTCCTTGACCACGGACGCGGGGCGTTCGACGACTTCGCCGGCGGCGATCTGGTCGATCAGTGTTTCGGGGAGCTGGAGGATCGGCACGGCATCGTCGTGGGGGCAAAGCACGATGATACCAAGCCGGTCAGGGCCTTCTCGGAAGGCTGCATGCGCCGGTCGCGGCAACCCGAATGACATTACCCCAAGCCGCATCGCCTCCAGCTCGTCATTGACCGGCCAAGCAACATCTTCTCAGGGTAGTTTCGTTGGTCTCAGCGCCCGAGCCGGCGAACGTCAGCCGCTGTTGGATCGTGCCGGGATGCGCAACCGCTGGCCCGGATGGATCTGGTTGCCCTGCAGGCCGTTGGCATTGCTCAGGCGCAGCACGCTGACGCCGTATTCGTTGGCGATGTCGAGCAGACGTTCGCCCGGCTGGACGATGTGATACCTGCGGCTGTCGTCGGCGGTCGCCAGTTCCACCGGCGCGTCGCCGGCTTGCGCGGATTCGGCGGTTGCGGCCGGATCGTCGTCGGAGGCATGGATCGAGGTCGCGACCATCCGTGGCCTAGATGCCTCGTATGCGACGGTCGTGTTTCGCGAGCCGCGTTCATGCAAGGCGGCCAATTCGGTGCCGGGCAACGGGTTGTCGATGAAATAGCCCTTCACCCCGCTGAGCACGGCGCTCGCCAGGCGAGCACGGTATTCGGAATCGTTGAGGTGCCGCTCTTCGTCCTCGTTGGTGATGAAGGCGGTCTCGACCAGCATCGAGGGCACGTCGGGCGAGCGCAGCACGACGAAGTTGGCGCGCTCCGGATGCGCCTTGTGGGTGCGGCCGATGTCGCGCAGCGCCTGATGGACGCGCTCGGCGGCGTCCTCGGAGGCTTTCATCGTCGCGCTCTGCGACAGGTCGAGCAGCACCGATGCGAGGGTGTCGTCCTTGTCGCTGAGCTTGACGCCGCCGACGAGGTCGGCCGCGTTCTCGCGGTCGGCCAGCCACTTGGCGGCCTGCGAGGTGACGCCGCGCTCGGACAGCACCCAGACCGACGAGCCGGTCGCGGTGTGGGTGGGATCGGCATCGGCATGGATCGAGATGAACAGGTCGGCCTTGGCTTCGCGTGCCTTGTGGTAGCGCTCGGCCAGCGGCACGAAATAGTCGCCGTCGCGGGTCAGCACCGCCTTCATGCCCGGCTCGGCGTCGATCTGCCGCGCCAGTTCGCGTGCAGTGGCGAGGGTGACGTTCTTCTCGTAGCTGCCGTTGTAACCGCAGGCGCCGGTGTCCTTGCCGCCATGTCCCGGATCGACGGCAATCACGATCTTGCGCTGGCCGGTGCCGAGCACGTCGCGCAGCGTTCGCGCTCCCGGACGATTGACGGGCCTGGGTTGTTCGGCATCGGCCGTCTCCAGATCGCCTTGCGCTGTCTGCGGTGCGGCCATCGACGGCGAACCGCCGGGGCGGGATTCCGTCGCCGTGTAGCGACTGGAGGCGCCCGCTATGGCCGCGACTGGCTGCGACACCGCACCCTGATCGGGAACCGAAGCCGATACCGTCGGGCCGCCCACCGGTAAATCGAGCGGAGCGACCGACGGCGATGGATCCGTGGACAAGGCGACCGGCGTACTGGCAGGCGTTCCGGCCCCGGTCGGGTCGGGCCGTGTGGCTATGGCGTCCATTGCGGCAGGCTCGGCGTGTACGGGTTTCGCCGCGCCGCTTCTGGAAAGAGCGCCCCTGGCAAGGGCCCCTGCCGACTGCATTTCGATCACGAGCTCGGTCTTGCCGTCCTCGTGCTGGAAGTAGCTCTTCGGACGCACCTTCGCCGCGAGGTCGAAGACCAGGCGCACGTCGCCCGGATTCGGCTCGCCGGTCCGCACGTTGGCGACCACGCCGTCCGGACCGGGTACGCGGAAATCGTCCGCCAGCCGGCTTTGGTGCAGGTCCACGACCACCCGGTTCGGATTCGCCGGCGCGAAGACTTCGTAGCGGGTGCCGTCCGGTACTTCGATCACGGCCTTGGTCTTGCCGTCGGAATCGACGACCGCCATCCCGTGCACGTCCGCAGGCTGACCAGCACGCGCGAGGCCACTGGAAGCCAGCAGCAGCACGGTGGGCAAGCAAAAAATAACGGAATTTCTACGCATGACGCGATACATACTGCAACCCGCGCCGGATTTCAAGCGATATTTCCCTTTTGAATCCGCTGACTAGCGCAACTATCTGGAATTTACTGGAAAAGCGAGCGCCAGGTTGTTGTCGAATTCGAGCCGATCCAGCCATTTGCTGCCTTCGGCCGACAGGGCGGTCAGGGCTGCGTCGCGACCGTCTCCGGCGGTCTCCAACTGGATCAGCAGGTCCGCTCCCGGCAGGATCCCGCGTCCTCGCTCCGGCCATTCGACCAGCCACAGGGAGGACTGTGCGGACAATGCGTCGAGGCCGAGGAATTCCAGTTCATCGGCCACAGCGATCCGGTACAGGTCCAGATGCACGGCCTCGTCGCCGTTCCCGAGGCGGTATGGCTCGATCAGGGTGTAGGTCGGGCTGCGGATGGCGCCGGTCACGCCGAGCGCCCGCAGCAGGGCGCGTGCCAGGGTGGACTTGCCGGCTCCCAGGTCGCCCTGCAGATAGACGACGGCGCGCCCGGGACGGGTTGCCGCCAGGGCGGCGCCGAGCGCGTCGGTCGCCTCCGGATCCGGCAGGGTCAGGCGCATGGATTGGCCAGCCGGCGCAGATGCGAAAACAGATCCGAGGCCAGCAGTCCGCGTTCGCCGCCTGCGCTTGCCGATGCGTCGCCGGCTGCTGCGTGCAGCAATGCGCCGCAAGCTGCCGCATCGAATAGGGACAGGCCCTGGGCGCGCAGCGCGGCAATCACGCCGGTCAGGACATCGCCCATGCCGCCGCTCGCCATGCCGGGATTGCCGGCAGCGACGACCACGGCCACCTCGCCGGGCGCCGCGACCACGGTTCCGGCGCCCTTGAGCACGATGCCGCAACCATGGCGAGCCGCCAGCTGTTCCGCGGCTGAGAATCGGTCGACCTGCACCTGGGCGGTGGAAATCCCGAGCAGACGCGCGGCTTCACCCGGATGCGGCGTGAGGATGGCGTCGGGCAACCGTTGCGGCGATTGTGCGATCAGGTTCAGTGCATCGGCATCCAGCACCAGAGGCTTGCCGACCTTCAGCGATGCCGCAAGCAGGGCACGCCCCCACTCGCCCTGACCGAGACCCGGACCCACGGCCAGAACGGTGGCTCGCTTGCCGAGGGCGTCGAAATCGCCCGAATCCTCGACGCCGCGGGCCATCAGTTCCGGTCGTCGCGTCAGCAGCATCGCGACGTGATCGGCACGCGTGGCGACGCTGACCAGCCCGGCACCGCAGCGCAGTGCGGCCTCCGATGTCAGTGCGATCGCTCCCGCGGTCCCGCGGTCGCCGCCGACACACAGGACGTGGCCGAAGCTGCCCTTGTTCGAGTCGAGCCTTCGATGCGTCAGCCAGGCCGACAATGCGTCGGATCGCACCAGGCGCGCGGCTGGAGCGTGTGCGGCCAGCGTTGTAGCGGGTACGTCCAGGGCATCGATCCACAACGTACCGACACGATCAAGCGCCGCGCCCGTATGCAGGCCCCGCTTGTCGACGATGAAGCTCACCGTGCGCGATGCACGGATCACCGATCCGGGTACGTTGCCGTTGTCCGCATCCACGCCGCTGGGCACATCGAGCGCGAGGACATCCACTTCGGATGCGTTGATCGCTTCGATGATCCCGTGCGCGGCACCCTCGGGCGCACGCGACAGGCCGATGCCGAACAAGGCATCCACCCACAGATCGACCGCCGGCAGCGTGCCGTCGAAGACACCCGCCTCGCCGCCGTCGCCACGCCAGTCGGCGCAAGCTTCGCGCGCCGTGTCGGTGCGCGGCTCGCCATCAGGCAACTGCAGCACGATCGCGTTGCGGCCGGATGCACGCGCAAGCCGTGCGAGCACGTAGCCGTCGCCGCCGTTGTTGCCCGGCCCGCAGGCAATCCCGATCCGGTGCGCCTGCGGCCAGTGCTGCAGCAACTCGCGCCAGGCCGCCGCACCCGCGCGCTGCATCAGCCCGTATTCGGACAGGCCGAGTGCGCGCTGCGCATCGCGATCGATCGCGCGCACCTGTTCGGTGCTGAAGAGGGGAACGGACGGGAACATGCGCGGATTCTATACTTGCGGCATGCACGCCCTCGACACCGATGCGATCGCCGATGCCGCGCAGCTCAAGTCGCGCATCCGCGACTGGGCGAACGAACTCGGCTTCCAGCGCATCGGCGTGACTGGCGTGGAACTCGACGAGGACGCCGCGCACCTGCGCGACTGGCTCGGCAAGGGCCTGCACGGCGACATGCAGTGGATGGCGCGCCACGGCGAATTGCGCGAGAAGCCCGATGCGCTGCGGCCGGGAACCTTGCGCGTGCTGTCGGTCCGGATGGATTACGCGACCAGCACCGATGCCGACGACTGGGACGCGATCGCCGACGGCGAGCGCGCCTACGTCGCGCGTTACGCGCGCGGCCGCGACTACCACAAGCTCATGCGCACGCGCCTGCAGAAGCTCGCCGACCGCATCGCATCCGAAGTCGGTCCATTCGGCCATCGCGTATTCGTCGATTCGGCGCCGGTGATGGAGCGCGCGCTCGCGCGCAACGCGGGGCTCGGATGGATCGGCAAGCACACCTGCCTGATCGACCGCGATGCCGGTTCGTGGTTCTTCCTCGGCGAGATCTATACCGACCTGCCGCTGCCCATCGATGCGCCAGCGAGCGCGCACTGCGGCACCTGCACGCGCTGCATCGACATCTGCCCCACCCAGGCGATCACCGCGCCGCACCGCCTCGACGCGCGACGCTGCATCGCCTACCTCACGATCGAACACGAAGGCGCCATCCCCGAGGAACTGCGCGCGCCGATCGGCAACCGCGTGTTCGGCTGCGACGACTGCCAGTTGATCTGCCCGTGGAACAAGTTCGCGAAGATCGCCGCCGAACCCGACTTCCGAGCGCGCAACGGTCTCGACGGCGCCAGCCTCGTCGACCTGTTCGCGTGGACCGAAGAGGAATTCCTTCAGCGTACCGAAGGCTCGGCGATCCGAAGGCTCGGACACGAGCGCTGGCTGCGCAACATCGCTGTAGGGCTCGGGAATGCGCCGACGACGCCGGCGGTCATTGCGGCGCTGGAATCACGGCGCGGCCATGCGTCGGAACTGGTGCAGGAGCATGTCGAGTGGGCGTTGGAGAGGCATGAATCGCCGCAATGAGCCCAGTCAGTGGGAATCTGCCTTCAGCTTGCTGTTGTATGCGGCGGCCTGAATGATCGCGGCCTTAGCCGCGGCGCTGTAGGTGGCCGATTGCGTGATCGTGAAGTCGGCGCGACCGACGGACACCACGCGCGCTTCCAGATGGACATGGGTGTCGTTCTTGTCGTGGATCCATGCGGGCGATGTGTCGGTAATCGTCGCTGCCGCGGACTTGCCTTCCCACTCGAAAATCGGGATCGAGGGGTCGACCGGGTGCTTGAGCGCACTCGGTTTCAGCGCCGGCGCGGGATCGTCGACCAGGATCTTGCCGCTATCCGCATCGACTATCTCGACATGACTGGGCTGCATCGAAAAGATCGCGAGCCGGTAGTTCAACCGGACCGACGTGCCCTGCTTGTCCGCCATGGCAACGGGACCGGCAAAAATGAAGGAGACCGGCGGCGGATTCTGTCGGGAGTACGGCGCTTGTTGCGCAGCCACGTCGCCGGCAGCCAGGAGGAAGATCGCTGCGGACAGCAGCACGGCGCGCAGCTCGCGGTTCATCGGCAAGTCCTTTCGAATGGGTCGGCAGCGCGATGAATCCGCCGGGCCGGAACGTCCGCTGGGCTCACGCCGCCTGCATCGGCATCGCGTCGTTGGTGTGGGTCAGGCGGTTCTGGCGGTCGACGTAGACCAGCCGCGGCTTGTGCTTCGCGGCTTCGGCGGCGTCGAGCTGGCCGTAGGCGCAGATGATCACGAGGTCGCCCGGGCTGGCCTTGTGCGCGGCCGCGCCGTTGACCGAGATGATCCCGCTGCCCGGCTCGGCCTTGATCGCGTAGGTGACGAAACGCTCGCCGTTGTTGACGTTGAAGATGTGAACCTGCTCGTTCTCGACGATGCCGGCGATCTCCAGCAGGCGCGAGTCGATCGCGCACGAGCCTTCGTAGTGCAGTTCGGCGTGGGTCACGCTGGCACGGTGGATCTTGGCCTTGAGCAGGGTCAGGTGCATGGCGGCTCCAGTGTCGCGGGCGCGCGGTTGAGCGCCGCGGGAGTGTAGGCCGCCGGTTTGCGCACTGCAACATGAAAGCGCGCGAATCGGCGGGTCGATCATGGGCCAATTTATGGACTGGTCAGTCCAGAATCAAGTTGTCGATCAATCGGGTACTGCCCAGCCGCGCGGCGATCAGTGCGACCAGGCCGGTGCGCTCGCCGTCGCCAGGCGTGGTCAGGTCGGCACGGTGGATCGCGGCGTAGTCGACGGCGAAACCGGCCAACGAGAGCCGGTGCGCGGCAGCGGCCTCGACAGCCCCCAGCGGCTGCCCGGCCTTCACGCCTTCCCGCATCGCCAGCAGGGTGCGGTGGATTTCCGGAGCGATCGTGCGTTCGGCTGCGGACAGGTACTGGTTGCGCGAACTCAGGGCAAGTCCATCCTCGGCGCGCGCGGTCGGCGCGGCGACGATTTCGATCGGGAAGGCGAGATCGCGCGCGAGGTATCCGATCACCTGCAGTTGCTGGTAATCCTTCCGCCCGAACACCGCGACATCCGGTTGCACCATGCTGAACAGCCGCGCGACCACGGTCGCCACGCCATCGAAATGGCCGGGCCGGTGCGCGCCGTCGAGGATGGTGGTGATGCCGGGCACGCGCACCATCACCTCGTTGCCGGCGCCGTAGGGATACATCTCCTCCACCGATGGCGCGAACAGCGCATCGCAGCCGTGCTTAGCCAGACCTGCCGCATCGGCTTCGAGGGTGCGCGGATAGCGGGAGAAATCCTCGTTTGGCCCGAACTGGGTCGGATTCACGAACACGCTGGCGACTACGCGATCGGCTTTCCGTCGGGCGAGTTCGACCAGCGAATGGTGTCCCGCGTGCAGGTTGCCCATCGTCGGCACGAAACCGACGTGCAGGGCTTGCCGCTTCCACGCGAGCACCTGTGCGCGAACATCCGCGACGGTCGTCAGCGTCCGCATGCGTGCGTCAATCGTAGCTGTGCCCGGCATCGGGGAAGCTGCCGTCGCGTACGGCCGCCGCGAAGGCGCGCGCCGCGCCGACGACCGAGCCGCCCTCGGCCAGGAAATCCTTGACGAAGCGCGGACGACGATGCCCGCTCGCCAGGCCGAGCATGTCGTGCAGGACCAGGACCTGGCCGTCGCAGCCGGGGCCGGCGCCGATGCCGATGGTCGGGATCTTCAGTGCCTCGCTGATCCGCTTCGCGATCGCGCTGGGTACGCATTCGAGCACGAGCAGTTCCGCCCCCGCCGTTTCCACCGCGAGCGCATCCTCGAACAGGCGTTGCGCGGCCGCTTCCTCGCGGCCCTGCACGCTGTAGCCGCCGAGCTTCATCACCGACTGCGGCGTGAGGCCCAGGTGCGCGCAGACCGGGATGTCGCGATCGACGAGGAAGCGGATGCATTCGAGCACGTGGCCCGCGCCTTCGAGCTTGACCATCGCCGCACCGCCCTGGCCCATCAATGCCGCGGCCGCATCCAGCGCGCGCTCGGGCGTCGGGTAGCTCTGGAACGGCATGTCCGCGACCAGCAGTGCGGCGCGCAGTCCGCGCGCCACGCACGTCGTGTGATAGACCATGTCGGCGACCGTCACCGGCAGCGTGCTCGACTTGCCCTGCACGACCATGCCCAGCGAATCGCCGACCAGCACGATGTCCACGCCGGCCGCGTCGAGGGCGCGTGCGAAGCCGGCGTCGTAGGCGGTCAGCATCACCAGCCGGCGCCCTTCCTGCTTGGCGACGCGCAGCGACGGCACGCTGACGGCCGTTCGCGGCTTGGGTTTGTCGTCGGATGCGTACATCGCTTCTTCGTCGGAT
>DATHOV010000504.1:0-2252 GCA_035484515.1 Lysobacteraceae bacterium | reverse complement strand
TTGCAGCGCCTGGAGGAAGGCGCGCCGCAATGAAGGGCCCGTCGGGGCAATAAAAGAGAGGAGAGCGGAAGCAAAGCCGAACGAGCGCTTCGGCCTCGGCTTTTCTCTGCGTCTACTACTTGCGGGAAAGCGGAAGCAAAGCCGTAACGAGCGTTCTTGCCTCGGCTTTTTTCTGCGTCTACTACTTGCGGTTGGTCGGGACGGCGGGATTTGAACCCACGACCCCCTGCCCCCCAGGCAGGTGCGCTACCAGACTGCGCTACGCCCCGACGAGGACGATGCCGCGCACGCGCTGCGTGCGGGACGCGGATTATACGGGTTTATCGCGCTGGATACCGCCCTGCGCCACGAGGCTTCCGGATTACCTGCGCAGCAACTGCAACACGTCCTCGAGCTCCTGCCGCACCTGCCGGACGATCTGCGTCGACATGGTGTTCTCGACACGCGCCACCTCGCCTTCCAGGCGCTGGCGGGCTCCGCCGATGGTGTAGCCGTTCTCGTAGAGCAGGCCGCGGATCTGGCGGATCATCAACACATCGTGGCGTTGGTAGTAGCGGCGGTTGCCGCGTCGCTTGACCGGCTTGAGCGACGGAAACTCGGTTTCCCAGTAGCGCAGGACGTGCGGCTTCACATCGCAGAGCTCGCTGACCTCACCGATGGTGAAGTAGCGTTTCGCCGGGATCGGCGGAAGCTCGCGATTGCTGCCCGGATCAAGCATGTTCGATACCCGCGGCGTGGGCTTCGACGCGTTCCTTCAGCTTGTGGCCGGGGCGAAACGTGACCACGGTACGTGCGGAGATCGGGATCTCCTCGCCGGTCTTGGGATTGCGGCCCGGGCGCTGGTTCTTCTCGCGCAGCTCGAAATTGCCGAAACCCGACAGCTTCACCTGCACGCCGCGTTCGAGCGATTCGCGCAGCGCATCGAAGTACGCGTCGACGAATTCCTTCGCCTCGCGTTTGTTCAGGCCCACTTCCTCATAGAGGCGCTCGGCCATCTCCGCTTTGGTCAATGCCATTTTCATCCCCTGTCGAGCCGCGTCCTGCGACCCTTCCATGCTGTTCATAGTCCGGCCCTCCATGGCAGGTCGATCAACTCCCCCGCAGTACCGCACCGCAGTCGCGAGCCAGCGCGGCGATCGCCCCGGCCACGGCGCTGTCGGCGTCGTGGTCTGTCAGCGTGCGCGCGACATCCTGTAAAATCAAGCCCATAGCGACACTCCTTGTGTCCGGTTCTAACCCGGCGCCACGGTAAACATCAAATAGCCGGACCTCGCGCAGCAGCGTGCCCAAGACCGATTTGAGGCTGGATTCGACGACCGCCCAGGGAACCGAATCCGGGACGACAAGCGCGATGTCCCGGCGGACGAGCGGATAGCGCGAAAGCGGCTTCGCGACTGGAATTGCGCGCTGCGCGAGCGGTTCGAGGTCGAGTTCGAATGCCAGCACGTCGGCGTCCAGGTCCAGGGTCTTGAGCAGGCGCGGGTGCAGGTGGCCGATCCAGCCCAGTCGCACTTCGCCTTTCCAGACTTCGGCGGATCGTCCCGGATGCAGCCAGGCCTCACTCGCCGGCGCGTAGCGCAGCGCGGCGTCGTGTCCGGCCAGCGCCGCGACACTTTCGAGGTCGGCCTTCAGGTCGTGGAAATCGACCGGCCGCGTGGATTCGCCCCATTGCTCGGCACTCGCGCTGCCGCAGGCGACGGCGGCGATGCGCTGGGTTTCGACGGGCGCATCGCCGCTCGCAGGACTTTTCCGGAAGACGCGGCCGATCTCGAACAACCGCACGCGCGACTGCTGGCGCGCGAGGTTGTGACGCAGCGCCTGCACCAGGCCCGGCAGCAGCGAGGTCCGCATCACGGCCAGCTCGGCGCTGAGCGGATTGGCGAGCGCGATCGCCTGCGAATCCAGCGACCACGGCGCGAGCAGGTCCGCAGCGACGAAAGCGTACGTGATCGCCTCGCGGTAGTCGCGCGCGGCAAGCTGGCGGCGGGTGTCCGTCTCGGGAACGCGGGTCTCGCCATGCGTGGCGACCCTGATCTCACCGCTCGGCATCGCGACCGGGATCGCATCGTAGCCATGGATCCGCGCGATCTCCTCGATCAGGTCTTCCTCGATGGCGATGTCGAAGCGGCGGGTGGGCGGAATGACGTTCCACCCTTCCTGCGTCGCTTCCACGTCCATGCCGAGCGCACGCAGGATGCGCTCGACCTCGGCGTCGGCGATGTCAAGGCCGAGCACGCGTGCCAGCCGCGCCT
>DATHOV010000503.1:0-2250 GCA_035484515.1 Lysobacteraceae bacterium | reverse complement strand
GGTTGTTGAGTTCCAGCGAACCATGCAGCGGCAGCGTGTCCTGCACGTCCAGGTCGACATCCACGGTGCCTGGCGCCGTGCCGGCCTTGATCTGGGGCGTGACGCGACGGTCCGGAAGCTGGTTGAGCTCGACGATGTCGTGCTGCACGTCCTTGAAGTTCGGCACCCCGCCCTCGGCCAGCGACGGCGCCGAGCGCGCGATGTCGTCGGGCGAGAAGTATTTGGCGCCGACTACGCGCAGCCGGCCGATGCGCTGCTCATCGACCTGCAGGGTGATCAGGCCGGTCCGGGCGTCCTGCGCCGGAACCGTCACGCTGACGGTGGGGAAGCCGCGCTTGTCGTAGAGCGCCTGGAGCGCCGCGCGCGCGGACTCCACGTCGGCTTCGGTACGCTTGGGTCCCTCGAACGGATAGACCGCACGCTCGATGTCGGCGACCGTCAGCTTCGAACTGCCGAGCACCTGGAAAGCCATGATGTCGAAATGGGCAACAGGGGCTTTGTCATTCTGCGGCGGTGTCGGAGGATCCGTCGCGAACGCTGCGAACGGACAACATCCGAGCGCGCAGAGCACGCCGACCAGCGCGACGAATCGCAATTCCATGTATGCGGGCACCCTGCCATCCAACGAATCCGAACCACGACGCGGTCGGGCGATCCGACAAGTTAGGGTGTCCAGATGACGGCGGGGGAACAATTTTGTGACAGCCGCGATATGGGAGGCTCGCGCCGAACGCACGCGGCGAAGCGATCAACCGCGCTCCCTCCACGCCCTCCAGATGCCGCCATGCGTTGGCGCACAGCGTGCTCTCCAGACCGCAAGGTTGCTGGGAGCCGGACTCACGGAATCAGTGACCCCGCCAACCGCGCTCCAGATAGTCCAGCGCTTCATCTCCCAACTGCGCCAGATCGTCCTTTCCGTCCGAGGCAAACCAATGCCGCATCGTGGCCCGGATCACGCCGATGGCGGCTCCGGCCAGCACCCGTGCGCGCAGTTCGCCTTCGGGGCCACCGCCGGCGCGGGCGCGGAACGCCAGCGACATGCCGTTCTCCCAGTCGCGGTCGATCTCGTTCTCGCGGGCCAGCAAGGCCGGCGCCGCTTGCACCAGCCGCTGCTGGGCCACCAGTCGGTCGCGGTTCTGCATGTATTCCTTCGCGAACATCTGCGAGATGCGCCGAAGGCCGGCAACTGGACCTTCACTGGCAGGCGCACTGCCCAGCAGTTCGACGAAGCGCTCCAGGCGCTCTCGCCGGTGTGGAAATGCCAGCGACTCCTTGTCCGGGAAATACCTGAAGAAGGTCCGTCGGCTGACCCCGACGTCCTGGCAGACCTCGTCGATCGTGGTGGTTTCGTAGCCATTCTGGTGGAAGCGCTTGTTCGCGGCAGCCAGCAAGGCATGCCGGGTTGCGTCTTTCTTGCGTTCGCGAAGCGGTATCGATGGCTTTTTCATGGACGTAAGGATATAACTGCGCCCACCGAGAAAGTGTCACTCAGTGCCAAATTCCTCCGTAACCCAGCTCCGCCGTCCTGAACCGCCAGGACGCCATTGGCGTCCCGGTGGCTGCGCGCCTGTGTTTTCCGCGTCCGCATTGGCCGAGGCCTGCGCCGACGTGCGTGCCACCCAGCATATGATCCGCGACGAGCGCGACGGTCGGCTGGGCCTCGGGCTGGACGGCGAATGGGTCGATGGCCCTGGCACCGACACCTGGACCGTCCTGGCGAGCCTGCCGCCCCTGTACCCGGAATGGCTGGGCGATCGCTCGTTCGCCGAGGTCCACGGCCTGCGCTTTCCCTACGTCGCCGGGGCGATGGCCAATGGGATCGCTACCGTCTCCCTCGTAGTGGAATTGGCGCGCCATGGCTTTCTCGGCTTCTTCGGTGCGGCCGGGCTGTCGCCAGCGCGCGTGGAATCCTCGATCGACCAGTTGCAACGAGAACTCGGCAACACCATGGCGAGCTGGGGCTCGAACCTGATCCACAGCCCAGCCGAACCGGCACTGGAAGACACGATCGCCGATCTGTACCTGCGCCGTGGCGTGCGCTGCGTCGAGGCTTCGGCCTACATGGCGCTGACGCCGGCGGTGGTCCGTTATGCCTGCACGGGACTGAATCGCGATGCGACTGGCCGCATCCAGCGGCGCAATCGACTGGTCGCCAAGGTTTCGCGCGAGGAAGTTGCGCGACGTTTTCTCGAGCCGCCGTCGCTGGAGATTCTCGCGGCGCTGCGCGAGCGAGGGCAGTTGACTGCGGCC
>DATHOV010000502.1:0-4642 GCA_035484515.1 Lysobacteraceae bacterium | reverse complement strand
TATGGCCCCGGCGATATCGCACAGGCGCACACCGCCGACGAATGGGTCGCGCTCGACCAATTGCAACGCTACATCGAATCCGTCACACGCATCATCGGAAAGACACACGGCACATGACGATCAACGCACCCAAGGTCAACGTCCACGACCTGCAAACGCGACAGACCATCGTGCGCCTGCTTTCGAGCATGGCCAGCGCGAAGGAGATTTCGCAGTACCTCAAGCGCTTCTCGCAACTCGACGCGAAGCGCTTCGCCGTGGTCAAGGTCGGCGGCGCGGTGCTGCGCGACGAACTCGATGCGCTGGTGTCCTCGCTCGCCTTCCTGCAGCAGGTCGGATTGACGCCGATCGTGCTGCATGGCGCGGGCCCGCAGCTCGACGAGCAGTGCAAGGACGCCGGCATCGCGAAGAAGACGGTCGATGGGCTGCGCGTGACCACGCCGGAAACGCTGGCGATCGTGCGCCGCGTGTTCCAGCAGGAGAACCTGCGCCTGGTCGAGGCCCTGCAGGCTTCCGGCGTGCGCGCCACTTCGATCCAGTCGGGCGTGTTCGAGTCCGAATTCCTGAATCGGCGCAAGTACGGGCTGGTCGGCAGGGTGGCCGCGGTACACACGGCCGGCATCCACGCCGCCATCGGCGTCGGCTCGATCCCGGTGATCGCCTCGCTCGGTGAAACCGCGGGCGGCCAGATCCTCAACATCAACGCCGACTGGGCCGCGAACGAACTGGTCAAGGAACTGCAGCCGTACAAGATCGTCTTCCTCACCGGCACCGGTGGCCTGCTCGATGGCGATGGCGCGGTGATCGATTCGATCAACCTCAGCACCGAATACCAGGATCTGCTCAGGCAGGACTGGCTGCACTCGGGCATGCGCGTGAAGATCGAGCAGATCCACGACCTGCTGATGCAGCTTCCGCCGTCGTCGTCGGTATCGATCACGCGGCCCGACGAACTGGCGAAGGAACTGTTCACCCATCGCGGCTCGGGCACGCTGGTGCGGCGCGGGGAGCGGATCGAATGCCATGCCGGATGGAATGCGCTCGATCGCAGGAGGCTCAAGGCGCTGATCGAATCGGGCTTCCGCCGCCGGCTCGCGCCGGACTACTTCGCGAAGACCGATCCCTATCGCGTCTACGTGAGCGAGCACTATCGCGCGTCGCTGGTGCTGACCGAAGAGGTCTTCGCCGACGGCGAACGCGTGCCGCACCTGGACAAGTTCGCGGTCGCCGACGATGCCCAGGGCGAAGGGCTCGGACGTGCGGCCTGGCAGGTGATGCGCGCCGACACGCCGAAGCTGTTCTGGCGCTCGCGGCCCGACAATCCGGTCAACGATTTCTACATCGACGAAGCCGACGGCTGCATCAAGGGCGAACGCTGGAACGTCTACTGGTACGGGCTGACCTCGTTCGACGCGATCCGCGAAGCGGTGGATCATTGCCGCGCGCGACCGGCCACCTTGAAGGAGTAGGGCATGACGACTGCAACATCGAACTGGCTGCAGCCGGTGAGCCTGCACGGACAGCATGTGCGGCTGGAACCCCTGCTGGCCGAGCATGCCGGCGCCCTGGGCGAAGCGGTCGTCGACGGCGAACTGAGCAAGCTGTGGTTCACCGCCGTGCCCGGGCCCGACCGCATGGAGGCCTATGTCGCCGCCGCACTGGCGGAGCGCGATGCCGGCCTCTCGCTTCCCTTCGTCGTGCGCGATGCCAAGGGCTCCGTCGTCGGCAGCACGCGCTACTGCAACGTCGAAGCGGCCCATCGCCGCCTCGAGATCGGCTACACCTGGTACGCAGCGCGCGTACAGCGCACCGGCCTGAACACCGAGGCCAAGCTGTTGTTGCTGCGTCATGCCTTCGAGACATTGGACTGCATCGCGGTCGAATTCCGCACGAACTGGTTCAACCAGCGCTCGCGCGCGGCGATCGCCCGACTGGGCGCGAAGCAGGACGGAGTCCTGCGCAACCACCGGCTGATGCCGGACGGCAGCTATCGCGACAGCGTGGTGTTCTCGATCATCGCGAGCGAGTGGCCGGGCGTGCGGCGCAATCTGCAGTTCAGGCTGGAATGCGGAGAGCAGCCGTCGTGATGAGGAAGATCGGCATCGTCGGAGGGCGTGGGCACGTCGGCGCGGAACTGATCCACCTGATCGCCACGCATCCGCAGTTCGAACTCGTGTTCGTGTCCTCGCGCGAACGCGATGGCGAGCGCGTGGCCGATCATGTCGACGGTTATCGCGGCGAGCTGCGCTACCGCGCGCCATCGCACGAGGAACTGCCCTCGCTCGACGCGGATGCGGTCGTGCTGGCGCTGCCGAACGGCAAGGCGGCGGCCTGCGTCGCCGCCTACGATGCGGCCGGCGTCGATCCGGTGATCGTGGACCTGTCGGCCGACCATCGTTTCGATGCCGCCTGGCACTACGGCCTGCCCGAAATGACCCGCACGAAGGCGAAGCAAGGCAGGCGCATCGCCAATCCGGGCTGCTACGCGACCGCGATGCAGCTCGCGATCGCGCCGATGCGCGCTGCCCTCGATGGGCAAGCGCTCGAAGGCGCGGTGCAGTGCTTCGGCGTGTCCGGCTACAGCGGGGCAGGGACGACGCCTTCGGACAAGAACGATCCCGAACTGCTGCGCGACAACCTGATGCCGTACGCATTGACCGGCCACGTGCACGAGCGCGAAGTCGAGCGGCAGCTCGACCACGCCATCGAGTTCATGCCGCATGTCGCCCCGCATTTCCGCGGGCTGACGATCACCGCGAACCTGCATCTGTCGCGTGCGTTCACCCTCAACGAAGTGAAATCGCTCTATCGCGAACGCTACGCTGGCGAGCCGCTGGTGCGCGTGCTCGACGAGGCACCCTGGGTCAGCCGCATCGCCGGCAGGCATCATGCCGAAGTCGGCGGCTTCGCGCTGTCGGCCGACGGCCGTCGCCTCGTCGTCGTCGCCACCCTGGACAACCTGCTCAAGGGCGCGGCGACACAGGCCCTGCAGAACCTCAACCTCGCCTTCGGATCCGACGAATACGCGGGCATTCCCTCGCAAGGAGCCGCGCCATGAGCGACCTGTTGTGGCAGAAGGACGGCACCGCGGTCGACGCCCGCATCATGCGCTTCCTCGCCGGCGACGACGTGCTGCTGGACCGCGAGTTCCTCGCCTTCGACATCCAGGCCAGCATCGCCCACGTCGAAGGCCTGCAGCGGATCGGCATGTTGTCCGTCGACGAGTCCGCGGCGCTGGTCCGCGAACTGCATGCGCTCGCGGAGGATTTCGCCGCAGGCCGTTTCGTGCTCGACGGACGCTACGAGGACGGCCATTCCGCCATCGAGGCACGGCTGACGGAGCGCCTCGGCGATGTCGGACGCAAGGTGCATACCGGCCGCAGCCGCAACGACCAGATCCTCGTCGCCACGCGGCTGTGGCTGAAGGCGCGGCTGCGCGAACTCGAGACGCTGTGCAGTCAATCCGCGCGCGTCTGCCTCGACCGCGCAGCGGGCGAGAACCTGCCGCTGCCGGGCTACACCCACCTGCAGCGCGCAGTCGTGTCGAGCACCGCGATGTGGTTCGCCGGGTTCGCCGAAGGCTTCATCGACGATGCCGTGCGCGCTCGCCAGGCGCACGACTGGATCGACACCAATCCGCTCGGCACCGCCGCCGGCTACGGCGTGAATCTCGCGCTCGACCGCGAACACACCACCCAGGCGCTCGGCTTCGCGCGCATGCAGGTGTCGCCGGTATACGCGCAACTCTCGCGCGGCAAGTTCGAGATCGCCGCCCTCGACGCGCTCGGCGCAGCGCTGCTCGACCTGCGTCGCATGGCCTGGGACCTGTCGTTGTTCACCACCGCCGAATTCGGTTTCGTCGCGTTGCCCGACGCGTACACGACCGGCAGCTCGATCATGCCGAACAAGCGCAACCCCGATGTCGTCGAACTGCTGCGCGCGACCTACGCGACGGTCGCGGCCGCGCGCGTGGAAATCGAATCGCTGCTGTCGCTGCCCAGCGGCTACCAGCGCGACCTGCAGTTCTCGAAGGGTGGCCTCTTCCACGGTTTCTCGCACGGACTGGCCGCGCTTGCGCTGCTGCCCGAACTCCTGCGCGGCCTGCGCTGGCGACCCGAACGCATGCGCGCCGCGATCGATCCCGGCATGTACGCGACCGATCGCGCGATCGAACTGGCACGCGCCGGCACGCCCTTCCGCGAGGCCTACCGCATCGCGGCGACCGATCCCTTGCCGACCGCCGGTGCCGACGCACAGGCCAGTCTCGACGCGCGCTGCTCGCCGGGCGGTGCTGCGGACCTGCGTCTGGATGTGTTGCGGCAACGTCTCGGGAAATTGAGCTGATCCGCACCCATCCCGCGCGCGAAATGTTCGCGCCTGCCATTGCAGCGAGCGATGACTTCGTCGTGGAAGGAAACGGATCGACGTTCGATCGCCCCGTCGACGACGCGTGCCGCTGCTCTTCGGCGCGATGACGCCGCGCTCGATGGCATTGCGGCTCCTCGCCGCGCCAGAGTGAACCGTCTGGACCCCGTTGCGGTTCCTCTACGCGCCAAAAGCGAACCGTCAAGACCCTGTTGCGGTTCCTCTACGCGCCAAAGTGAACCGTCTGGACCTCGTTGCGATTCCTCTACGCATCAAA
>DATHOV010000501.1:0-4523 GCA_035484515.1 Lysobacteraceae bacterium | reverse complement strand
GGCGGCATCGGTCTGGCGGTGATCCAAGGCGCGGTGATGGCCAAGGCCGGCCGCATCATCGCGGTCGACACCAACCCGGAGAAGTTCGAGCTTGCGCGGCAGATGGGTGCGACCGACTGCGTGAATCCGCGCGACGTCCCGGGCCCGATCCAGCAGGCGATCGTCGACATGACCGACGGCGGCGTCGACTACAGCTTCGAATGCATCGGCAACGTCGAGGTGATGCGCGCGGCGCTGGAGTGCTGCCACAAGGGCTGGGGCCAGAGCATCATCATCGGCGTCGCCGGCGCCGGGCAGGAGATCCGCACGCGCCCGTTCCAGCTGGTGACGGGACGCGTCTGGCGCGGCACCGCGTTCGGCGGCGTGAAGGGGCGCACGCAGTTGCCGGGGATGGTCGAGCAGGCGATGCGTGGCGAGATCGCGCTCGATCCCTACATCACCCACGAACTTCCGCTCGACCGCATCAACGAGGCCTTCGACCTCATGCACGCGGGCAAGAGCATCCGCACGGTGATCCACTATTGAACGCTGTTCCCGGAGAGGGACTCAAAGCCGCAGATCGGTGAACGCGAAGCGCCCGTCGCGCAGCACGGTTTCGCCGCTTCGCAGCGCAAGCGGTGAAGCGAACATCGGTCCCGCAGCGACACAGGTATGGAACTCGCCGCGCTCGCCGCAGCGGTCGACACCCTCGGGCAGTGCATCGAGCAGGTCCGCGTCGAATGCACGACCGGCGAAACGCGCATCGAGCTGCTGCGTGTCCACGCAGCACAGCGTTGCGCGCAAGCCTCCGGCGAGCATCTCGACGGCCAGCGTGCGAGTGTCGGAACCGAACAGCGGATAAGCCGGCGTCCAGCCCAGCCGCGCGCACAGCGCGTCGCGGTACGCACGCACGTCGGCGAGGAACAGGTCGCCGAATGCGACATGCCGCAGATCGGGCCAGCGTGCGTGGGCTTCGTCGAGCACCGTCGCGAACGATGCTTCGTAGGTCGCATTGTCCGCGTTGCGCGGCAGTCGCGCCTCGATCAGCGGCAAGCCGGTCGCTGCGGCCTGCGCGTGCAGTACGTCGCGACGGATGCCGTGCATCGCGA
This sequence comes from Lysobacteraceae bacterium, assembly GCA_035484515.1. Lineage (GTDB taxonomy): Bacteria > Pseudomonadota > Gammaproteobacteria > Xanthomonadales > Xanthomonadaceae > SZAS-103. The sequence continues at coordinate 3,435 of DATHOV010000501.1, read as the reverse complement.
CCCGCTCGTATTCGTCGGTGACGGTCGTCAGCAGTCCGACGGCGTCCCATTGCGTGGACATTCGCAATGTGTGCAGCGTCCAAGCAGCGTCCTTGCCGCCGCTCCACGAGACGAGAACGGGAGTCCGCATCGATACGCCTTGCTGGAGGAATGCTTGCGCCCGAACCTGCTCAGGTCACGTCGCGCAACTGCCAGCCGCTTCCGGCTAGCAGGCGCAGGCGCTGGCGCAGCACTTCGCCGGGCAGCACCGTGTTGACGACGAGATCGATCTTGAGATCGTGCTGGGTGCCTTTCACTGTCGCCGACGGATCGGTCGCCGCCATCGCATCGTTGACGTCGTCCGGATCCTCCTGTTTCGCGCGCCAGCGCTCGAACAGGCCGGTGCCGGTCAACGCCGTCTGCAACTGTTCGGCGAATCCTTCCGCGCCGAACGCGGTGAACGACAGCGCGGGATCGTTGCCGCGCGCCTTGGTGGGATTAGGCAGGGTGATGTAGTAGCGCGGCATGGAAGCTCCTGTTGCGATGAGCGCGGATGAGACGACTGTACCGGCGCGGCGCGGGCGCGGCAATCCGGGATCAGCGACGATGCAGTACGGGTTGTGCGAGGTGACGTTCGATTCCCGGCAGCGCGACGCCGAAATGCGCGATGGCCACGGCGATCACGACCTGCAGGAAGAATGCGATCACCGACACGCCGATCGCACCGGCCAGCGACACGCGCAGTACGGCCGCATAGACCGCGCAGACCGCCAGATACGCGAGCGCGAGCCCGGCGAGCGTGCCGCCCATCAGGTGCAGCACCCACCACGAGGCGATGCCGCCGAGGACCACCGCGACCGTGCTGTGCAGCAACCCCGGCTTGCCGGCGCCCGCGAAGCGTGCCGCGAGCGACACCGGCAGCATGGTCAGCGCGAAGATCGCCAGCAGCGCGATCAGGCCCTGGAAGTGGATCACGATGTCCGCTCCCGGTTCGGGCAGCTTGCCGTCATGGCGGTCATCGAGCCCGACGAATCAATACAGCGGCACGCTCGGATCGACTTCCTTCGCCCACGCGTCGATGCCGCCCTCGACGTTGTAGATGTCGTGGAAGCCGAGGCTGCGGAAATGCTCGGCGGCGCGCCGGCTGGAATTGCCGTGATGGCAGATGAAGGCGATCGGCACGTCCTTCGGCAACGCTTCGATACGCTGACGGCTGGCGTCGTCGAGCACGTCGTGCGGCTGCGGGAACGGCGCGATCGCACGCGCGGACGCGGGGCGCACGTCGATCACGTCGATCGTGCCGGTGATGATGCGGTCGTGCAGATCCCGCACGCTGATCGACTTCACTGGCGCGGGCGCGTTCGGGTTGCGGATCGCGAGGCCGGCGCCGCGCACGTCTTCGATCCAGTCGATCACGATGCCGTTCGCGCGTGGCGCGCTGACCGGATCGAGATGCACCTTGAGGCCATCGGCCTCGGCAACGATCTCGCGTCCGCTGATCGGCTTGAGCTGGAATTGCGCGTTGAACTGGGCGTCGACCGACAGGTGCAATCCGACGCCGGCCGGCGTGTCGGCCATCGCGTTGCCGATCGCGGCGACCGCGGCGGGCGTGACGTGCAGCTTCGGTGGTGTGCGATCCGGTGCAGGCAGTCCGAGCGCCGTGTGCAATTCGCCGCTGCCAAGCATCTCGTCGATGATGTCGCTGCCGCCGACCAGTTCGGCGTTCACGTACAACTGCGGGATCGTCGGCCAGCTGCCATAGAGCTTGATGCCTTCGCGGATTTCGGGGTCTTCGAGTACGTCGACGGTCGCGTACTTCGGCACCAGCGATGACAGGATGCCGCTGGCTTTGGCCGAGAAGCCGCAGCGCGGCGCGTCCGGGCTGCCCTTCATGAACAGCACGATGCGGTTGGACTGGAGCAGGGAGTCGATGCGCTGGCGCAGCGCGGGGTCGAGGGACATGGTTTGTCTCGGGGGATTTCGGGATGTTCCCATTGTACCGCGCCGGGTTCGGATGCCGCTGCACTGTGCGCCGTTGCATTCTGGGCATGGCTGTCATCTGCCGGATCAAGTCCGAGGGCAGGCTCTGAGCGCAGCGAAGGATCTGATGTGGTCTTGTGCCCTTGGCTTGCAACGCAAGGCAGCGAGCGGCCCCATGCAGGAAGCAAACAACTACGCAGCCGGACGCAACGCCTCGCGATCTTCCTCGGCGACGGCAACGCTCGCCGGTGATGTCGCCAGCACCGTGCACTGTTCGGTCCATTGCAGCAGCGCAAGACTCCCGTCGAAGGCTTCGGTCAATGCGGTGCAATGCTCGACCCAGTCGCCGTCGTTGCAGTAGGTCACATCGTCGATGGTGCGGATCGTGCCGCAATGGATGTGGCCGCAGACGTGGCCGTCAAAGCCGCGCGCCTGCGCGTCATCGGCCACGCGCTGTTCATACGCGTGGATGTAGCGCAGTGCGCGGCCGATGCGCTGCTTGACCCAGATCGATACCGGCACGTAGGGCTTGCGCAGACGCCGGCGCACGGCGTTGAGGCCGCGGCCGCTGAAGATGACGAGACGCTGCGCGTGTTCGCCGACCCAGTACAGCCAGCGCTTGCCGTAGTCGTGCGGATCGTATTCGTCGCCGTGGCTGACCCGGAAGCGGCGTCCGTCGGCAGTCTCGTGCACCGCATCGAGCATCACCCGGACGCGCCCGATCGTCTGTCCGGCGCGTGCGCGCATCGGCGCGTCGTGGTTGCCCGGGATGTAGATCACCCGCGTGCCGGCATCGGCCTTGCGGAAGATCTCGGTAAGGATCGCGGTATGGTCGGGGTGCCAGTACGAGCGCCGCGCGAGCGCTTCGAGGTCGACAATGTCGCCGACCAGGTACAACTGCTCGCATTCGGTAGACCGCAGGAAATCGAGGAGGTATCCCGCGCGACAGCCGGGGGTACCCAGATGCACATCGGAAACGAACACGGTGCGGAAGCGTCGTGCGTTCATGCGCGACTCCCAGCCTGACCCGTGACGGGAGACTACGGATGCCGTATCGCAGGGGCATTGCAGTGGCGTGGCAGTTGGATGTCAGGGGGGCGAAGTCACCACCGAGGCCACCTTCTCTGGCTCGAAAGGATGCCTAGTGCGTTGCGGGAACGCCCTTGCGCAGTCTTGCCTCGGCAATCGGCAGCACGAGTTCCACCCACTTCACATACATCGAAGCCGACGGATGCAATCCGTCCGGCGCCGCGAGCGAGGGATCGTGCGCGACCTCGCGGCTGACCGGCGTCACGTCCACCCACGCTGCGCCGCGCGCCTTCGTAGCATCACGCGCGGTCGCGTTGAAGGCATCGACCTGCGCGGTGATCGTCGCCAGGTCGCGGCCACTGCCATGGCCGAATGGCGTTGCGCCCCAGTCTGGGATCGACAACACGATGACCCGCGTCGCGTCGCCGCCGGCGAGCCGAATCGCGC
>DATHOV010000500.1:0-2016 GCA_035484515.1 Lysobacteraceae bacterium | reverse complement strand
GGCGCTGTCGGCGCCGCCCACCGTCAACGACTGCGACCAGTGAGCGGCCAACGGGCCGCTCAGGGTCAGGCCTCCCGAGGTGTTCAGGGCCGTCGATGCGGTCGTGTCGCGACCGATCGTCGGACCGTTGTCGAAGGCGGCGTTGCCGTCGGTGTGGACGGCGACGAAGCCCAGCGTCTGCGTGCCCAGCGGGACGCTGCCGCGCAGGCTGGCATTGCGGTTCTGGTAGCCGTCGTCGTCGGGGTTGTAGCTGAAGAGGTTGGCGGGGTTGGTTGCGGAGAAGCCGCGCTCGCGCGTGTCGCCCAGGGTCATGCCCACGCGACTGTCGCCATCGGAGGGCGTGCCGAACGAGACGTCGCCGCCGCGCAGGCCGTAGCTGCCGACCTCGGCGCTGGCCTCGAAGGGTTGCGGATTGCGGGTGAAGATCTGGATCACTCCGCCGATCGCATCCGAGCCCCAGAACGCCGCGCGTGGGCCGCGCACGATCTCGATGCGCTCGATCTGGTCGAGCGGCAGGTTGGCGAGGTCGAAGAATCCGTTGGTGCTCGACGCCACGCGGATGCCGTCGCTCAGCATCAGGGTCTGGTTCGAGTTGGCGCCGCGCAGGAACACCGAACTGGTCTGACCGGCGCCGCCGGTGCGCGCGACATCCACACCTGCCTGCTGCGCGAGCAGCGAAATCAAATCGACGGCGGGACTCTGCTCGATCTGCTTGCGGTCGATCACGGTGACCGAGGCCAGCGAATCGTCCACCGTCTGCGCATGGCGCACGCCGGTGACGACGACGTTGTCGAGATTGGTTGGCGTGTTCGCGGGCGTGTCCGCGATGGCGGCCGCTGGCGAAAGGATGGAAGCGAGCGTCACCGCGAGGATGCGGCGACGTGAAAAGGACAAGCACTGGAAGATCATGGCAATACTCCGATGGCGCAACCCCGTGGGTGGCGCGAACGGAAGGCATGCAAACACGAAGCGCACGGCAAGCCGCGAACCTCGAGCGTCGCCCACCGCAACGCGCCGGTCATGCCTTGAGCCGGTCTCCGGACTCGCCAGCGATGCGAAATTGGCATCGACCCTCCGCCTTCCCGCTTGCGCAGTGGCGTAATGGAGGGCTTGACTGGCTTACCGTTGCGGGGGCAGTGCCGGAATTGAAAGTGCGGTCATGGACGACCGCTTTTTTGACTTTCGCGATCCTGGATGATCGCCAAAAGCTTTCTCACCGGCTTCCCGAACACTCGTGGCGCGGCGATTGTAAGGGATACATGGGTCCGGCGCGAAACTGGTCACTCGTCGCGCGACGCTTCCAGGTCGAAATCATCGCCCTTGGTGGTCAGATGCAGCTCGATCGGCCGACAGCATACCGGGCAGTCTTCTACGTAGTCCGCATCGCCCGCGGAGGTGTCCACCAGTGCCTCGAAACGCTCGCCGCAGTACGGGCAGGTGATGCGGATGGAGTCGGGCATGGCGTCAGTATGGGTCCAGCGTGCTCAATGCAGGAACAGCGCGATCACATCGTTGCCGAAGCGCTGGCCGAATTCGGTCGGCAACACACGATCATTCTCGATCACGATCCACCCGCGTGCGATTGCGGTCTGCAGCTCTTCGGCGATGGCTGTGCGCGGCAAGCCCGTGCGCGCCTCGAACAGCGACAGCGCGAAGCCTTCGGTCAGACGCAGAGCGTTGAGCATGAAATCGAACGGACGCCGCGACGCATCCAGCCATTCGTCGCCGCCGATCCGCGCATCGCTCGTTGCGCTGGCCATATACGCGGTCGGGTGCTTGAGCTTCCATCGCCTCAGGATGCCTTCGTTCGCAGGCAGGGTGATCTTGCCATGCGCACCCGCGCCGATGCCGAGGTAGTCGCCGAACAGCCAGTAGTTGCGGTTGTGCGCGCACTGCGCGCCGGGCTTCGCGTACGCAGAAACCTCGTAGTGGTCGAAGCCGGCATCTGCAATCAGGCGCTGGCAATGTTCCTGGATGTCCCAGGCGGCGTCCTCGTCCGGGATGTTCGCAGGCGGT
>DATHOV010000499.1:0-5575 GCA_035484515.1 Lysobacteraceae bacterium | reverse complement strand
GCCGCGATACGCGCCTGGGCGTCGGATGCGATCAGTTCCAGACGCAGGCATCCGGCCGCCGCGCGCGTGCGCACCTCGTCCTTCCTGTCGTCCAGTAGTGGCAGCAGGTCCTGTTCGAGTGCGACGTCGTCGCGCAGGGTCAGCGCGTGCACGGCGGCAGCGCGCACGGTCGTATCCTTGTCGTGCAGGGCCTTGCGCAGCGCCGGCACGACGCGCGGATCCTTGTCCGCGCCGAGCAGGAGCGCGGCGGTCGCGCGACCGGAGATGTTCTGGTCGGTCAGCAGTCCTTCAAGCGATGCAACGCCGGCGCCCAGGCCGGCGACGTGGGCGATTCCGATCGTGCGCGCCACAAGGAAGGGAATCGCGGTCCTCGGCGCGTAGAACATGCGCGCCACCATCCGCCCGTTGGTCGCCATGTAGCCCGAAGCGGTGTCGTCGCCGCCGCCCAGCACGTCGACCATCGCGTCGCGGCCGGTCGGATCGTCCATCGCCAGCAAGGCCTTCGCCGCAGCGAAGCTCACTTCCGGTATGGGGTCGTCGTAGGCGCGGCGGATCGCCGGCAGCGCGTCCCTGTCGTGCAGGTCGACCAGGCTGGCGATCGCCGCCACGCGCACGTCCACGTCCTTGTCGTCGAGCATGACCATCAGCCGCGACATGTAGGGTTCACGCGGGCCGATCAGGCCCAGCGCCTCCACCGCCGCCTTGCGCGTGTCCGGATTGCGGGCGATCAGCGCCTGGTCGAGAAGGGCGCGGGCGCGCTCGACGGTGGCGTTGCCGCCTGCAGGAGGCGAGGCTTGCGCTAGGACGAGGCCGGGCCAGGGCAGCAGGCAGATCACGACGATGCTCGTCAGGAAACGGACGGCACGATGGCGGGTTTTGCGAGGACGGAACATCACGACCGGAAGCTGGAGAGAGGATCGACGGGCTTGGCGACAGGCCGCCGCGAGCGTGGCCCGCGTATATAGCACGGACGCGTGAAATCCGACTGAATCCAGCCAACAGCGTCAGCCCCGCCGCAGCGACCAGAAGCCGATACCGGGGCGATGCGCGTAACCGATGCGCTCGTACAGCCGCAGGGCGCGCGCGTTCTCGTGGCTCACGTGCAGGAAGGGCGCGCGACCGCGTGCGAGGTTGTCGTTGGTCAGCAGCGCGATCAGGCGACGGGCGTAACCATGGCCGTTGAAGTCCGGATGCGTGCAGATCGCGCTGATCTCGATCTGCGTGTCGGTGCCAAGGCGCTCGCCGATCATCGCGGCGAGCCGGCCTTCGCGATAGATGCCGAAATATCGACCCATGTCCATCGTGCGCGGGCGGAAGTAATGCGGATACACCAGCGCGGTGAGTTCCAGGACGTCTGTGCGATGCGCATCGGACAATTCGAACGCCTCGGGTCCGTCGATCACCTCGATCGGCGCGGTGCAGGTCATCTGCGCAAGCAGGGCGTACGACCTGAGGCTCCAGCCGGATGGCATCTGCGGCGCGATGCCCAGCAGGTAGACGGTCTCGTCGGGCGCGACGAGCGCTTCGATCGCATCGGCGACGTCGGCGTTCGCTCGCGCCACGCCGAGAAACGGCGCGACCTCCGCCGGGAACCGCGCTGCATCGCCGACGCCACGCGCCATCCCGCGATGCCGGCTGCGCAACGAGGACCAGACGGGATTGTCGAGCGGGGAATCCGGCATCGCTGATTGTCACTGGGCGCGCCGACGGCGATTCGCGCGGCTGAAGGCAGGCGCCGATGAAAGGAAGGGATAGCGCTCCCGATTCAGCGCCGGTAGCAGCCCACCATCTTGATCTTCTGCCCCTTGCGCAGCGGGTGCGACGCACGGATGCCGTTGGTGCGTGCGAGTTCGGACGCATCGCAATCCTTGCGGTCGGCGATTTCCGCCAGCGTTTCGCCACGTCCGGCCGTATAGGTGTAAGCCGGCTGCCTGCGATCGTTCGACGCGACCTCTTCGGGCTCCGGCGCCGACGGCGGCTGCGCTATCACGGTCGGCTTGCGCGCGGCAGCGAGGTCGGCGGCCATCTGCGCGCGCGCCTGGTTGTCGATGCAGTTCTCGCGATACAGATGCGTCACGTACGGCGGTACGCGCAACACGGTGCCGGCGGGAATCGGATCGTGCGGGTCGTAGCGCGGGTTGAGGTTGCGCAACGCGCGGAACCAGCCGTCGCGCACGCCGTTGTTGCCGAGGCAGAGCGTCAGCTCGTTGATCGAAGTCCCGCGTGCCAGCGTGAGCATCTGCGGCTCACCCGCGTTGACGCGCGGGAACTGCAGGCCGTAGTCCTTCGCGTTGAGGAACAGCCAGGCGGCGGCGAGCACGCGCGGCACGTAGTCGCGCGTCTCGGGCGGAAGCTGGCTGTACACATCCGGATCCCAGAAGCCCTTGCCGCCGGTGTTGTTGTAGAGCCGCGCGACCCGGCCCTCGCCGCCGTTGTAGGCGGCGATCGCCAGTTCGAGGTTGTTGCCCAGCTCGGCGAAGCGAGCGTTGAAGTACTCCACGTTCGCACGCGTGGACAGGGTCGGGTCGTAGCGGGTGTCGAAACCGTCGATCACGCCAAGTCCGTAAGCCGCACCGGTGGCCGGCATGAACTGCAGCAGTCCGGCCGCTCCGGAACGCGAAACCGCGTGCACCTTGCCGCCCGATTCCTGCGCCATGATGCCGAACAGCAGCGCCTCGGGCAGTCCTTCGCGCTGGTATTCGGGCCACATCAGCTGGCGCATGTACTGGTAGTTTTCCCACGCATCGATCAACTGCGCGCGGTTGTTGGTCAGCCACTCGGTGAGCGCGGCCTTCATCGGCTCGTTGAGGGTGATGATCTCGCGCAGGTCGCGTCCCTTGAGCATCTCCACCGGGCGCGAGGCCGCGGGCAGGTTCGCGATCACCGGCGATCCGCCCTGCGCCACGTCCGCACCGGGCGGTGCGCCCTTGATGTCGACGTCGGCAAATCCAGCGCTGTTGTCGATTTCACTGGCCTGGCGCTTGAGCAGCGCATCGTAGGCGGCGATGAAGCGGTTGCTGTCGCAGGGCGGCGTGGCCTGGCACTTGCCTGCGGCGTCCAGCATGTCGGAGCCTGCAGCCGCGGTGGTCTGGCGGCCGGCATCGGTGTCGCCATGCGAGATGCTGTCCAGGCCCGCGTTGTATTTCGCGGTGTCGGTCTCCAGGCGCACGTAAAGCGTATCGACCGCAGCGATGCCGGTGCGTGCGCTGGTGGAGCGCGGCTGTTGTTCGGCAGGTTGTGTCGTCGCGCAGGCAGCGAGCGCGCAGCACGACAACAGGGCGAGGTAACGATGCATGGGAATTCCCGCGAAGCGAACGAATCGGATGCCGCAGACTACCATCGCAGCGACAGGCTACAAACGCTTTCGCGCGCGCCGTCGCAGGGTTAGAATTGACGCGACTTTCACGCTGGAATTCCCTCCGGCCGCCGCGGGAAGGTATCGATGCCTCGCGATCCGCGTGCGCGCGCCGAACCTGCCCTGCACCCCCGATCGTCGACGCGCCAGCGATCCTCTCCGCGATGATTCCTGCCGGGCGACCCGCTACTCCCTCGACGTTGCCGCGCAGCGCGGCAGCAGTCCTGCTCTATCCCGCACAGCCTGCCGCGCTGACCACCCTGGTCGCGTTGTCGCTGGGCATGCTGCTCACGACCGCACCGATCGCCGGATACCTGTTCCAGCTCGTGGTCTGGGCCGCGGCCTACCATTACGCGGTGGAAGTCTTCGAGCGCAGCGCGAACGGTTCGTCGACCGCGCCCGAGTTCGCACCCGAGCAGGACGGCGTCGGCTGGACCCTGCTGATCCTGCAGATGCTGTTCTCGGTGTGCCTCTGGTGGCTGGACGCACGCGTCGAAACCGTCGCGCTGCGCTGGCTCGGAATCGCTGCGATCGCATTCGTGCAACCGGCAATGATCATGACCACGGCGATGAACCGCGAGCTGGGTTCGGCCTTCCGGCCCGGTCGCGTACTCGACGTGGCCACCCGTCTGGGCAGCGCCTATGCCGTGCTGATCGCGAGCGGGCTCGGCTTGGGCTTCGTCCAGCAGATCGTGAATGCGGTCACCGCAGGCGGCAGGCTCTATGTGTTGGTCGTCGTTACAGGCATCGGTATGGGCGGCGCGCAGCAGGTCGGTGGCGCGCTGTCGGGCAACGGGCTGATCGTCGCCCTCGCCCAGTTCCTCGCGGGCTTCCTGTGGTGCTACGCGACGGTGACGTATTTCCACCTGCTCGGGGCTACGGCGTTCGCGCACAGTGCGGCGCTCGGATACACGCCGATATCGCAGACGCCGTTGCGGCCCGAGGATCGCCACATTCCCTTGCTCCGGCGCGTGGAGGCCCTTGTCGCAGACCAGGACTTCGCGGCGGCCGCGCGCGAACTGGGTCGCTGCCTCGCCACCGAGCCGCACGCATCGCCGGCGATGCATGCGAGCTACCGCGATCTGCTTGCGAAGACCGGTGACCGCGCCGGCCTGCTCGATCACGCGCGCACGCGGATCGACGCACTGCTCGTCGCCGGCGCGGAAGGCGAGGCGCTGGCGCTGGCGCGCGAAGCGATCGACGAGGACCCGCAGTTCCGGCCTTCGTCGGCCGAGCGCACCACCCAGCTCGCAAATGCGGCCGATCGTCTCGGGCAACCCGAACTCGCATTGGCGCTGTTGCGCGATTTCACGGTACGCAACCCGCGCGACCCGGCGATACCCGCGAACGCCACGATGGTCGCCCGCCTGCTGGTCGAGCGCCATTCCGACGTCGCCGGCGCGCGCGCCGCCCTGCAGACGGCTCTCGATCGCATGCTGCCCGCGCATCCGGATTACGCCGACCTGCAGGGCAAGCGCATCCAGCTCGACCAGTTGCTGCTGCGCATGCCCGGCAATACTTCCGGTACGAACGTACGCAAGGAATAGCATGTCGCGCTGGCGTCCTCCTCCACCGCATTCCACCGCGATCGTCACCCGCGCCGGCTACGAGCGCCTGCAGGCGGAACTCGACGAACTCTGGAAACGCAAGCGACCGGAAGTCGTCGCCGCGCTGGCTGCAGCCGCGGCCGAGGGCGATCGTTCGGAGAACGCCGAATACACCTACCGCAAGAAACAGCTCGGCGAGATCGACCGCCGTGTGCGCTACCTCAGCAAGCGGTTGCCGTCGCTGAAGGTCGTCGACCAGGCGCCGAGCGACACCGGCGCGATCTGGTTCGGCGCCTGGTTCGCGCTCGAGGACGACGAAGGCAGGACCTCCCGCTATCGCATCGTCGGGCCCGACGAAACCGATGCGAAGGCCGGCCAAATCAGCATCGACTCTCCGCTCGCGCGCGCGGCGTTGCGCAAGCGCGAGGGGGATGAGTTCGAGGTGGAACTGCCGACGGGGATGGCGGGGTTTGCGGTGGTCGAGGTGGTGTATTCGGATCCGGAGTGAAGCTTTGGATTCTGCTGCGGTTTTGTGCCCTTGCCGTTGCCGTTGCCGTTGCCGTTGCCCTTGCCCTTGCCCTTGCCCTTGCCCTTGCCAAGGCCAGAGCCGGAGCCGGAGCCGGAGCCGGAGCTGGAGCTGGAGCTGGAGCCGGAGCCGGAGCCGGAGCTGGTG
>DATHOV010000498.1:0-2852 GCA_035484515.1 Lysobacteraceae bacterium | reverse complement strand
GCATTCGCGTCGAGCAAGGCCTCGCGGTAGGAATCGATCCGGACCGCCCGCGCATTCGTGCCGCTTTTCATCGCCTTTGGATAGAGGCAATAGTATTCGGCATCCCGCTCCCCGGCAGTTGTGCGAAGGCCGAGGGCCCGGGACAGGCCGATATGGATAAACGCCTTGGTCATGACGTACTTGAGTCCATGGCGCCAGCCGAAGCGACCGCGATTCATGTAGGACCCCGTCCCGTCCTCGAACAGGACGATCGACTTGCAGGCCGATCGCGCGAACACGAACCTCGCCAGCGGGTTTTCGAGTGTCCATGTGAGGCAACGGTAGGCCGTCATTCCCTCGAGCGCAGGGAGGATCAGATCCGAACCGGCCCTGCGGAATTGCCGGATCGCCCTCGCCGAATAGGAAATATTCGGCAAGACGACCACCCTGGCCGACCTCGCGATCGAGACCAGCAATGGCATTCCTTCCCGCACGAAGATCAAGTCGAGTTTCCAGGCTTCCTGGGAAAGGATCGCGGCAAGGACTACCTGCTGCAACTGGGTCCAGACCAATGCGACGCAACCGAGTTGGCCCTCGTCCCGCAATGCTCGTCCGGATTCCTCGATGCTGTCGGGTTGCATTGATGCCTCAGACCTCCTGAATGCACATGACGAAAACCGGTTCGGAGAGGCGCACCTGGAACATTCCGACGGCCACAAGCAAGATCATGGGCAGGACTCCGTCACCGATGTCGGGCCGTGCATGCCGACACCGACATCGGGGCGTTCATTGACCCTGCATGTCCGTTGGCGTCGGCTCTTGCCTGGCACGTACGCTGCGCCCGAAGCGCCCTCCCATTTTCATCATGGGCTCTTCCAGGTAATTGAAGGAAACCCAGGCAACCGCAAGGGTCGCAGCAGCAGCCACAATGTATGCCGACGAACTCGGCAGAGTAGCCAAGCGAAAGAGATAGAGCAAAGGCAGAACCACAAGCGGGTGCAACAGATAGATCGCGTAACTGGACTTGCCCAGGAAGGCAAGGATCTTCCCCGCGCGACCCCGTATCCGAAGATCGGACAGAAACAACCCGAGCACCAGCAACACGCACGCGCCGGAAAACAGGAACCTGTTGGCTCCCGTAACCAAGGCCACCTCGTCACCCGCAGACGGCAACATGACGAATGCGGCTACTCCAATCAATGCCACGCCCATTGCGGACAATCGCCAGCGTGGCGCAATGGGGCAGGACAGTCCAGACATCAGCACGCCGCATGCAAACAGGAACAGTTGATTGAAGGGATTGACATAAACGGCCCATTGACTGGCCAGTGGAAGTGCCGGATCGAGAAGCACCTCCGCAAAATACAGGGCGACAAGGAATGCGGCGCACGCAACACACGACAGGGTCATCCGGTTTCGACCCGTCGCAATCAGGATCAGGGGGAAGAGCGCATAGAACACCGTTTCGTTGCCGATCGACCATGCTCCAACACTCAAGTAAGCCGACGGATCCACGAATCCGAACAACAGGGTGTAGTTCAACAACAAGCTCCGCCCATCCGCTTTGTATGCCAGTCCATGATGGGCGCTGGTCAGCATCCCGACGGCCACTGAAGCAGTGACCACGAACCAGAAGAGCGGCACTATCCTGAATATTCGCTTGATCGCGTAGGCGGCGATGTCACGGATCGTGTTGAGGTTTCCGCGATACACGACGCCAAGGCTGAGTCCGCTGAGAATGTAAAATGTCGCAACCGCATAGATTCCAATTCGCCCCAATACATGGCTGCTGTCCAGGTTGAGACCGGACCCGGTTGCGTAGTGATACGCCATCACCGCTACAGCCAGCAAACCCCGGAGATAATCGAGCGAATCGATGCGGGATCCGGATCGAGCGTCGATCCCTCCCGTGAAAGTCACAGGAGAAGATCTGACAGGAGCACAGGGCTGTTCATGCGGACATCCACCCTGACGCGCTTTCCGATCACATCGTGCAGAAACTTCGGCGCCGCTCCGAAACCCGGTCGAACGCTGCGCACGTCTTCGGGTGTGACGATCTCGCCAGCCTTCAGGTCTTTGACGAAATACAGCGAACGCCGGAACTGCACGTTGCCCTGCTCGCTCGACTTGCGTCCATAGTCGATCCTGCCAAGCGCTTCCCAGGCCGTGCGCGCACCCGCGCAAAGTGCCGCCATTTCCGTCGGTTCCAGCGAAAACGTGTCGTCGGGACCTCCGCCCTTGCGGTCGAGGGTGAAGTGTTTCTCGATGATGGCCGCGCCCAACGCCACGCTGGCTATCGCAGTGGTGTTGTCCAGGGTGTGGTCGGACAGGCCGGTGACCAGGCCGAAGCGCTGGATCATGTCGGGAATGGTGCGCAGGTTGTAGTCGGCCGCAGGCGCCGGGTAACCGCTGACGCAATGCAGGATGGCGAGTTCCCTGCACCCGCCCGCGCGCGCGGCATCGATGGCTTCCTGTATTTCCCCGGCATCGGCCATGCCGGTGGAAATGATCATCGGCTTTCGCGTGGCGGCCACGTACTGGATCAATGGCAGGTCGACCGCCTCGAAGGAAGCGATCTTGTAGGCCGGAGTTCCGAGGTCTTCCAGCAAGTCGACGGCAGTCCTGTCGAAGGGCGAGCTGAAGATCGTGATGCCGAGCTTGCGCGCATGCTCGAACAGCGGCGCGTGCCATTCCCACGGCATGTGGGCCCCGGCATAGAGCTGGTACAGGGTCTTGCCATCCCACAAACCGCCGCGGATGTGGAACTCCTCGGCGTCGCAATCCAGCGTGATCGTGTCGGGCCGGTAAGTCTGCAGCTTTACCGCATCGGCGCCCGCACGACTGGCCGCCTCGACGATGCGCAACGCGGTCTC
>DATHOV010000497.1:0-8800 GCA_035484515.1 Lysobacteraceae bacterium | reverse complement strand
CGACGATCAGGATCGCGTTCTTCGCCGCCAGGCCGATGATCGTGAGCAGGCCCACCTTGAAGTAGACGTCGTCGCTCAGGCCGCGCAACCAGGTCGCGACCAGCATGCCGGTCATGCCCAGCGGCACCACCAGCAGCACCGCGACCGGAATCGACCAGCTCTCGTACAACGCCGCAAGGCACAGGAACACGGCGATCAGCGAAAGCGTGATCAGGATCGGCGCCTGGTTGCCGGCGATGATCTCCTGCAGCGATTGTCCGGTCCATGCGAGGCCGTAGCCCGGCAGGTCCTTGCTCACGAGGTCCTGCATCGCCGCCATCGCATCGCCGGAACTCTTGCCGGGAGCCTGGTTGCCGACGATCTCGATCGCCTCGTAGCCGTTGAAGCGGGTCAGGCTCGGCGATCCCATGGTCCAGTTCGTCTTCACCACGTTCGACAGCGGCACCATCGGCGGCGGCGTCGCGGCGGCGGTGGCGGTGGCCGGCGTGCCATTGCCGCTCGGCACGTAGAAATGGCTGAGCGCCTCGGGCCCGGCGCGGAATGCCGAATCGGCCTGCATGCTCACCCGCAGCACGCGGCCGCCGTAGACGAAGTCGTCGACGTAGACCGGCGCCAGCATCAACTGGATCGACCCGTACACGTCGGCCAGCGACAGACCCATCGACTGCGCCTGCACGCGATCGACGGTCATCTCCAGTTGCGGCGTGTCCTCCAGGCCGTTCGGACGCACGCCGGCGAGTATTTCCGGATGCTTGCCGGCATCGCCGAGCAACTGGTTGCGGGCGGCGACCAGCGCATCGTGGCCCTGGCCGGCGCGCGCCTGCAGGTACATGTCGAAGCCGCCGAACTGGCCGAGGCCGCGGATCGTCGGCAGGTTGACGACGAAGGCGTAGCCGTCGTTGACCTGCATGAACAACTCGCCCTGGACGCGCTTGATGAGGTCGGCGGCACTCGCATTGCGCTTGTCCCAGGGCTTGAAGCGGATGAACGCCAGGCCGGTGTTCTCGCCCTGGCCGACGAAGCTGAAGCCGCTGATTGCGAAGACCGCATCGACTTCCGGATTCTTGCGGATGATGCCGGCGACCTGGTCCATGACCTTGTTGGTGCGCTCGATCGTCGCACCGGCCGGCAACCCCACGATCGCGATCGCGTAGCCCTGGTCCTCGTCCGGCACGAAGCTGGTCGGCAGTTTGATGTACAGGAAGCCGCAGAGGACGACGATGCCGGCGAATGCCAGCATCCACAGGCCCGAATGGCGGATCGCACTGCGGATGTGGCCGGTGTAGGTGTCGCGGGTCCAGTCGAAGCTGCGGTTGAACCACTCGAATACGAAGTTCTTCTTGTGCGCGTGCTCGGGGCGGATGATCGTCGCGCACAGCGCGGGGGTGAAGATCAGCGCGAGGAACGCAGAGAAGCCGGTCGAGAGCGCGATCGTCAAGGCGAACTGGCGGTAGATCGCGCCGACGCTGCCCGACTGCATCGCGCTCGGCACGAACACCGCCATCAGCACGACCGCGATCGCGACCACGGCGCCGGAGATCTGCTGCATCGCCTTGCGGGTGGCGTCCTTCGGCCCGAGCCCGTCCTCGCGCATGATCCGTTCGACGTTCTCGATCACCACGATCGCATCGTCGACCACGATGCCGATCGCCAGCACCATGCCGAACAGCGAGAGCTGGTTGATCGAGAATCCGACCAGCCACATCCCGAGGAAGCCGCCCATCAGCGCGACCGGGATCACCAGGGTCGCGATCAGCGTCGCGCGCACGTTCTGCAGGAACAGCAGCATGACCAGGAACACCAGCACGACCGCGATCAGCAGGGTCTTGACCACTTCCTGGATCGAGATCTTGATGAACTGGGTGGTGTCGTAGGGAATGAAGTACGACACGCCCTTCGGGAAGCTCGGCTGCAGCTCGACCAGCTTGGCCTTGACCTCGTCGGCCACGGTCAGCGCATTGGCGCCGCTGACCAGCTGCACGCCGACGCCGGCGACGCCCTGGCCGTTGTAGACCACGCGCTGGCCATACGAGTACGGACCCATCTCGACGCGGGCGACATCCTTGAGCCGCACCGTGGTGCCGTCGCTGTTGGCGCGCAAGATGATGTTCTGGAACTGCTCGGGCGTGCTGAAGCGCCCTTCGGCACGCACCGACGCGGTGAAGCCGGTGCCGGGAACGGTCGGCTCGGCGCCGATCGAACCTGCGGCGACCTGGATGTTCTGCGCCTGCACCGCGCTGAGCGCCTGCGCCGGCGACATTCCGTAGCCGCGCAGCTTGTCCGGGTCGAGCCAGATCCGCATCGCGTATTCGGAGCCGAGCTGGAAGGTGCTGCCGACGCCCGGCAGGCGCGCGATCTGGTCGAGCACGCTCGAGGAGATCAGGTTGTTGAGCTGGTAGGAGTTCATCCTCCCGTCGTCCGACTTGATCGCGAAGAACATCAGGAAGTCGGGGTTGGACTTGGTCACCGTCACGCCCTGCGCCACCACTTCGGACGGCAGGCGCGGGGTGGCCAGCGCCACCTTGTTCTGGGTCTGCACCTGGGCGATGTCGGCATCCGAACCCGGCTCGAAGGTCAGGGTGACCGACGCGCCGCCGTTCGCGCTCGAGGACGAGCTGAAATACATCAGGTGGTCGATGCCGGTCAGCTGTTGCTCGATCACCTGGGTGACGGTCTTCTGCACCGTATCGGCATCGGCGCCCGGGTAGCTGGCGCTGACCACTACCTGCGGCGGTGCGATCGACGGGTACGATTCGACGCCCAGGGTGTCGATCGCGAGGATGCCGCCGAGCAGGATCAGGATCGCGATGACCCACGCGAAGATCGGCCGGTCGATGAAGAAACTGGGCATGCCGACGCTCCGATGTCAGGGTTTGGCAGGCGTCTTGCCTGTGCCGGACGCCGCGCCGTCCGGCTTCGCATCCGGTTGCCAGGGACTCGCATGGACCGCCGCTCCGGGCTGCGCCTTGCCCAGGCCCGAGACGATGACCTTGTCGCCTGGCTGCAGGCCCTGGGTCACGACCCAGTCGCTACCGTGTTCGTTGTCGGCGACCACATCGCGGCGCGCGACCTTGCCGTCGGCGCCGACCACCAGGGCGAAGGCTCCGCCGGTGTCGCGCTGCACGGCAGCCTGGGGCACGAGGTAGACGTCCTTCTGTTCGCCGAGCGAGGCATGCAGGCTGACGTAGAGCCCGGGCAGCAGGGTGTGCTTCGGGTTCGGCAGCCGCGCGCGCAAGGTGATCGCGCCGGTCGCAGGGTCGACCGCTTCATCGGCGAAATCGAGCGTGCCCACTTCGCCATAGTCGCTGCCGTCCGGAAGGGTGATTTTCACCGTGGCCTTGCCGGCGCCGGCGAGCGAGGCATCGCCGCTGCTCTGCAGGCGGCGCAGCCTCTCGAGTTCCTCGGCGCTGATCGAGAAGTTCACGTACAGCGGGTCGATCTGCTCGACCGTGGTCAACAGGGTCGCCTCGTTCTGCCCCACCAGGGCGCCTTCGGTGACCTGCTGCTGGCCGGCGCGCCCGGCGATCGGTGCGCGCACCGTCGCATAGCCGAGATTGATGCGCGCGCTCTGGACGTTCGCCTGCGCCTGTTGCACGGCGGCCGCAGCCGTGCGTTCGGTGGCCTGCGCGGTGTCGAGGTCGGCTTTCGAGATGTACTTCTGCGGTGCGAGCGAACGCGCGCGCTCGGCGGCGACATGCGCGTTGGCGTACGTCGCCTGCGCCTGCGCGAGGTTGGCCTCGTTCGAGCTCAGGGTCGCCTGCAGCGAGGCAGGATCGATCTGGAACAGCACCTGGCCTTCGGCCACGTCGCTGCCTTCCTCGTACTGGCGCTTGAGCAGGACGCCCGGCACCCGGGCGCGCACGTCGGCGCTGCGGAACGCGGCGAGCCGTCCGACCAGTTCGCGGTCGAGCGAGACGGTGCCGGGCTGCACGCTCAGCACGCCGACTTCCGCCGGCGGCATGCCACCGCCCTGTTGCTGCTGCTTGCCGCCGCCGCCGCAGGCAGTCAAACCGCCGAGGAGAGTGATGACGAACAAGCCGACGATGGGAATACGACGCATGGTACGACCCTCGATGCTGCGATCTGCCATGCAGTGCGGCATGCAACGGCCGTCCATGGCGATCCATTGGAACGATTTGATTCCTGTACTGCCAAGTCTAGCTTATATGCCGGCGGTTACACCCTGCCGGAAGTCAGCCAGGTGGGTTGCCGCACCACCGAGCGCGGAATGCAGTGTTGCACCGGCCGAATTCGGCAGCAGCCCCAACCGTGGCGCATCGATCGCGTGGTCGAGGATCGCGAGCGTCTCATCGGCATGGCGGAATTCCGAATCCACCGCATTGCCGATCCAGCCCAGCAGATGCAATCCGTCGGCACGGATCGCACGCGCGCTCAGCCGCGCATGGTTGATGCAGCCCAGCCGCAGGCCGACGACGAGCAGCACCGGCAAGCCGAATTCGCGCGCGAGTTCGCACTGGTCCAGCCGGTCCGACAGCGGCGATGCCCAGCCGCCGACGCCTTCGACCACGACGATGTCCGCCTGTACGCGCAGCGCGTCGAAGGCCGTGTGCAGGCGCTCGCGTTCGATGACGACGCTGGCCATGGCCGCGGCGATCCCCGGTGCGGTCGGATCGGGCAGCGCGTAGGGATTCACCAGCGCGTAGTCGCACTGCGGATCGCTCGCGGCGATCAGCCGCAGGGCATCGTCGTTGCGCCAGCCATCGACGGTGCGCTCGCATCCGCTCGCAACAGGCTTCATCCCGACCGCGCGCAATCCTTGCGCGCGCAGCGCCTGCAGCAGCGCGCAGGAAACCGTGGTCTTGCCGATGCCGGTGTCGGTGCCGGTGACGTAGATGCCGTTCGCGGCGTTCACGGGAGTGCATCCTGCGCGCGCAGTTTCCTTTCGTACCGTCGCGAGAACGGCCCCAGGAACGCGGTCGCCCAATAGACGAAACCCGGCAGACCCAGCTTCCAGCCCCAACTGTCCGAACCGACGGTGAGCGTCAGCAGCGCGGCCAGCACCGAGACGATCGCGACCGAGCCCAACACCGCCCAGCGGAACTGTTTCATGCGATTGGCGATGTCTTCCTCCTGCGACAGGCCGAGCGCGACGCGGCAGTTCCACGCATGCCGGTAAAGCAGCCACATCACCGCGCACAGCGCGCCGTAGGCGATGCCGTAGGTGACGAACAAGGCCGAAATATCGTGCCAGGTGTGGATCGTGAAACTCGTCGGCAGCCAGTCGTCGGTCACCAGCGCGAACAGGGAGGAGAACACCATGCGCAGCGGATACACGAAGATCAGCACGAGGAACACCAGCAACAGGCTCAGCCGCCGCGTGACCGCATCGTCGAGTCCGTAGCGCCGGCTCCAGTCGGCATGCGTGGTCCAGAACACCAGGATCAGCCAGAAGCTCGCGGCGAAGGTCGGCACGTTCTTCAGTGCGAGGATCAGGTCGTCGACGCTGCGCGGCAGATGGTCGCCGGAAATCACCAGCAGGGTCACCGCGAAGGCGAAGGCGGCATCGACGAAGGCTTCCAGCCGCGTGGTCTTGTCGCCGCGCTCGGGAAACATCGCTGTCGGGGTCGATGGCTCTTTGTCGGTCTCGCCCACGCGTTGCGTTCCTGCGCATGTCGGAAGGGTTCACTGCTTGTGGCGAGTCCGGCACATCTCCGGACTCGTCTCCAGCAGGGTGTTTCCCAACACCCTGCTAGAATGCGGTGAACCGGAGCACCCATGTTCGCCGCCGATCAGCTTACCGGAAGCAAGTCCGAACAGTACGCGCAGCTCTCGCAGATGGCGCGCGGTCTGCTGGCTGGCGAGCGCGACCGCATCGCGAACGCGGCGAACCTTTCCGCACTCGTCTACCACGCGTTGCCGTCGCTGAACTGGGTCGGTTTCTACTTCTTCGACGGCAACGAGCTCGTGGTCGGACCGTTCCAGGGCAAGCCGGCCTGCGTACGCATCGCGCTCGGGCGCGGCGTGTGCGGCACCGCTGCGGTCACGCGACAGACCCAGCGCATCGCCGATGTCGATGCGTTCCCGGGGCATATCCCCTGCGATGGCGCATCGCGTTCGGAACTGGTGGTGCCGCTGTTCGCGCGCGACGGCGGCGACACGCTGATTGGCGTCTTCGATCTCGACAGCCCGGAAACCGATCGTTTCGATGCGGACGATCAGCGCGGCCTCGAAACGATCGCGCAGGCATGGCTGGAAGCGAGCACGTGAGCGAACCCGTCAAGCTCATCAACATCGGCCCGAAATCGGCGGCGTGGCTGCGCCAGGTCGGCATCCGCTCGCGCGAGCAGCTCGTCGACGCCGGCGCTATCGGCGCCTTCATCAAGATCAAGCGCGCGGGCTTCCGGCCTGGATTGAATCTGTTGTACGCGCTCGAAGGCGCTATCCTCGAATGCCACTGGCGCGACCTGCCCGAAGGCCGACGCGACGCATTGCTGCTGGAAGCCGAAGCCGCGAGCATCGGCCTGCCACCGGCACGTGGCAAGGCGATGCCGCCAGCGGAACCGGTACGCATGATCTATTCCGACGAAGATCCGCGGATGAATGCCGAGCCGACTTACGATGCGCACCGCGACGAGGATTAGCGCCCGATAATCAGCGCGGCCTCACCACCGCGTAGTCGCGTGCCTGTTCGTTCCACTCCGGCGCATTCGCGATCGCCGGCAATACCTCGGCGACGGAATCCACCACGTTCCACATCGCGGAGTGGCCGGGATTCATCAAGCCTTCGTCGATCACTTGTTTCTGCATGAACTGCGCCCACGGCATCCAGTAACCGCGCGTGCTCAGCAATACGATGGGCTTGTGGTAGATGCCCAGGCGTTTGAGGGTGATCGCCTCGAACAATTCCTCGAGCGTGCCGCAACCGCCGGGCAACGCGATCACCGCATCGCTGCCGGTGAGCAACTGGTGCTTGCGCTCGCGCATGTCCTCGACGAGCTTCAGCGCAGACAGATGCTGGTGCGCCCATTCGAGTTCGACCATGAAGCGCGGGATGATCCCGATCACCTCGCCGCCCGCCGCCAGCGCGCCATCGGCCAACGCGCCCATCGAACCGACTGCGCCGCCGCCATATACGAGCGTGTGGCCCGCGCGTGCGAGCGTTTCGCCGAGCACGCGCGCGTCGGCACGGTACTGCGGATCGCAGTGCTGGCTGGAAGCGGCATAGATGCAGATGCGCATCGGGCCGTCTACTCCACCGTCACCGACTTCGCGAGATTCCGCGGCTGATCCACATCCGTCCCGCGCTGCACGGCCACGTGGTACGACAGCAGCTGCAGCGGGATCGTCGAGACGACGGGCGCGGCGATCTCGCCGCATTCGGGCATCACCAGGGTGTGACCGAGGTCGGCGTGGACCTTCACGCCCGCATCGACGAACAGGTACAGCTCGCCGCCGCGGGCACGCACTTCCTCCATGTTCGACATCAACTTGTCGACGAGGTGGTCGTTGGGGGCGATCGCGATCACCGGCATGTCGGCATCGACCAGGGCGAGCGGGCCGTGCTTGAGTTCGCCGGCGGCGTAAGCCTCGGCATGGATGTAGGAGATTTCCTTGAGCTTGAGCGCGCCTTCCATCGCGACCGGCCAGTGCGTTCCACGACCGAGGAACAGTGCGTGCTGCTTGTTGACGAATCGGTCGGCGAGCGCGCGGATCTGCGGGTCGAGCTTCAGGGTGTCCGCGACGAGACCAGGCAGTTGTTCGAGCTGGCGCACGCCGTCGAGGTAACGCGCGTCGTCCAGGCCCTTCGCACGCGCGAGTTCCAGCGCGAACATCGCCAGCGCGACAAGCTGGGTGGTGAAGGCCTTGGTCGAGGCGACGCCGATCTCCGGGCCCGCGCGCGTCATCAGCACGAGCTCGGATTCGCGCACGATCGACGACTCGGGCACGTTGCACACCGCCATCCGCGTGAGGTAGTTGCGCGAGCGCGCCATCTTCAGCGCGGCCAGGGTGTCGGCGGTTTCACCGGATTGCGAAATGCTGAGGAACAAGGTGCCGTCCTGCACGACCGGGCTGCGGTAACGGTATTCGCTGGCGATCTCGGCGGTGCACGGAATGCCGGCCAGCGATTCGATCCAGTAACGCGCGACCAGGCCAGCGTGGTAGCTGGTGCCGCAGGCGATGATGTGCACGGCCTGCGTGTTCGCAAGCAGCTCGGCCGCATCGATGCCGAAGATCTGGGTGAGGATGCGGCCACCGGCGATGCGCCCCTCCAGCGTATCGGCCAGCGCCTGCGGCTGCTCGTGGATTTCCTTGAGCATGTAGTGCGCATATTCGCCACGTTCGATCGCGCCGGAGACGAAGTGCGATTCCTTGATCGGTCGTTCGACCTGATGGCCATCCAGGTCGAACACGCGCAAGCCATCCTGCGTGATCTCGGCGATATCGCCCTCGTTGAGATAGACGAACCTGCGCGTGAGCGGCAGCAGCGCGTGGATATCCGAAGCGAGGTATTGCTCGCCGTCGCCGACGCCGGCAACCAGCGGCGAACCCAGCCGCGCGCCAAGCAGGCGACCGGGCTCGCGCGCCGACAACACCGCGAGCGCATAGGCGCCGTGCAGGCGCGGCAGCACGATGCGCAGCGCCGCGAGCAGGTCCCTGCCCTGGCGCTGCTGGTGTTCGATCAGATGGGCGACGACCTCGGTGTCGGTCTGCGACGCGAATTCATATCCCTCCTCCAGCAATTCCGCGCGCAGTTCGGCGTGGTTCTCGATGATGCCGTTGTGCACCACCGACACGTCGCCAGAAACATGCGGGTGCGCGCGGAATTGCTGGAGGAGGG
>DATHOV010000496.1:0-7715 GCA_035484515.1 Lysobacteraceae bacterium | reverse complement strand
GCCTGCGCCACATCGAACCACAGCATCGGCACCGCGATGCGCATGATCCAGTACGGCGACGCCGAGATCATGATCGCCGGCGGCGCCGAATACGGCGCGTCGCCGACTTCGGTCGGAGGTTTCTGCGCGATGAAGGCGATGTCCACCCGCAACGACGATCCCACCCGCGCCAGCCGTCCCTGGGACCGCGATCGCGACGGCTTCGTGCTCGGCGACGGCGCCGGCATCCTCGTCCTCGAGGAATACGAATCGGCGAAGGCGCGCGGCGCGCGCATCTATTGCGAGCTGGCCGGCTACGGCGCGAGTTCGGACGCGTTCCACATGACCGCGCCCAGCGAGAATGGCGAAGGTCCCGCGCGCTGCATGGGCATCGCGATGCGCGACGCGAAGGTCGCCGCGGGCGACGTCGAGTACGTCAACGCGCACGGTACCTCCACGCCGCTCGGCGACCTCGCCGAGACGCTGGCGCTCAAGCGCGCGCTCGGCGACCACGCCTACAAGACGATGGTGAGCTCCACCAAGTCGATGACGGGCCACCTGCTCGGCGCGGCTGGCGGCGTCGAGGCGATCTTCAGCGTGCTCGCGCTGCACAACGGCGTGATCCCGCCGACGATGAACCTCGACAATCCGGGCGAGGGCTGCGATCTCGACTACGTGCCGAACATCGCACGCGAGAGGAAGATCTCGGTCGCGGTGTCGAATGGCTTCGGCTTCGGCGGAACCAACGGCACGCTGGTGTTCCGGACGATCTGACGACGCCGGAAGCCGTCGCCTTCCCGGCGACGGCTCAGCACGGGCGACTAGCGATGAAGATGCTGACGCTGCCCGCCGACACCGACCTGCTGGCACTGCACCGCCTTTTTCCGGAGCGCTATCCGCTGCTGCTCGAAAGCGTCGCCGACGGCACTGTGCGTTCGCGCTGGGACCTGCTGCTGGTCGCGAACGGCGAGGGCGTCGTCGGCGACCGCGATGGCGTGCGCGCGCTAGATGGCCGTTCCATCGCAGGCGGCTTCCTCGATGCGCTGGATGCGGCGTGGCTTGCCGACTCCATGGCGCCGCGCGAGGCAAAGCATGCCATGCCCTTCCAGGGCGGCTGGGCGCTGTACTTGGGCTACGAACTCGTTGCCGAGATCGAACCGACGCTTGAACTGCCACCGCCCGATGCCGATGCCCTGCCGACCGCGCTCGCCCTGCGCTGTCCTGCCGCACTGCTGCGCCATCGCGAACGTGGCGTCGTGGTCGCTGTCGCCGAACCGGGCCTCGAATCCCTGCTCGATGCGATTGGCGAGCACGTCGCCGCCGCTTCGAGGCGTGCCGCATCGCCATGGGCTCCGCCGAGTGCGCTCGAGGAAGACGATCCGCATCGTTTCCTCGATGGCGTTGCGCGCGTGCACGACTACCTCGTAGCGGGCGATGTGTTCCAGGTCAACCTCTCGCGCGCATGGCGCGCGCGTTTCGCGCAGGCGCCTGCGCCGGGCGCGGTCTACGAACGCCTGCGCTCGGCAAATCCAGCGCCCTTCGCTGCCTCCTTCATCCAGCCCGGATGGTCGCTCGCGAGTTCCTCGCCCGAGCGCCTGGTCAGCGTCCGCGATGGCCTGGTCGAAACGCGCCCGATCGCCGGCACTCGCCCGCGTCTGGCCACCGATGACGAGGCCGCGCGCGTGCGCGAACTGGTCGGCCACCCGAAGGAGCGCGCCGAGCACGTGATGCTGATCGACCTCGAGCGCAACGACCTCGGCCGAGTCTGCGTGCCCGGCAGCGTCGAGGTCGACGAGCTGATGGTCGTCGAAAGCTACGCACACGTGCACCACATCGTGTCGAACGTGCGCGGTCGACTGCGTGATGGCGTCACCCCGGCCGACGCGATCCGCGCGGTGTTTCCCGGCGGCACCATCACCGGCTGCCCGAAGGTGCGCTGCATGGAGATCATCGCCGAGCTGGAAGGCGTCGGCCGCGGCGAATACACCGGCGCGCTCGGCTACCTGGATCGCAGCGGCGACATGGACCTCAACATCCTGATCCGCACGCTCCGGCAGGTCGGCGACACCGTCTCGTTCCGTGCCGGCGCCGGCATCGTCGCCGATTCGGTCGCGACGTTCGAACTCGACGAGACCCACGCCAAGGCGCGCGGGATGCTGCGCGCGCTCGGTTCCGACGCATGACGACGCACCTGTATTCCGGCGAGCGGCGCATCGTTGCGCTCGACCCGCGCGATCGCGGCCTGGCCTACGGCGACGGTGTGTTCGAGACGATCCTGGTCCACCGTGGCGAGCCGGTCTGGTGGACCGCACACCTGCAGCGGTTGGCACGCGGCTGCGAGGTGCTCGGCATCGCGAAGCCCGATCCGGCCTTCCTGCGGATCGAGACCGATGCGATCGCCGCCGGTTGCGCGCGCGGCGTACTCAAGCTGATCGTCACGCGCGGTGCGGGCGCGCGCGGCTATGCACCTGCGCGCGACGCAACGCCGACGCTCGTCCTCTCGCTGTCGGATGCACCACCCGCGTCACCGCGCGATGGCCTGACGGTGCGCTGGTGCACGATGCCGCTGGCGATCCAGCCGCGCCTGGCCGGCATCAAGCACCTCAACCGGCTCGAACAGGTGCTCGCCCGCGCGGAGTGGAGCGATGCGAACCTGGAAGGACACGCAATCCACGAAGGCCTGCAATGCGACACCGCCGGTCGCGTGGTCGGCGCGACCTCGGCGAACCTGTTCGTCCTGCGCGCCGGCCGCTGGCTGACGCCGCCGGTCGCGGACTGCGGCATCGCAGGCATCTGCCGCGCATGGCTGCTGGAGCACGTCCCCGGCGCCGTGGAAGCCGCGCTTTCACGCGACGACATCGAATCTGCCGACGCCGTGGTCCTTTGCAACGCCGTGCGCGGTATTCTTCCGGTGGCGGTGCTGGGAGAGCGACGCTGGGCGATGCACGCTGGCGTGCGCGAACTGACCGGTGCACTGGCGGGCATGGAGCCGGCCTTCGGCGCCATCCCCATGTCCTGAAATCCGGCAACCCGCGTTGGAACCGATGAAACCGGTACTTGAAACCACGGAGTCGATGTGACCGAGAAGCCAAAACGCGGCCTGTTCGCCCGCATCATCTCCACACTGTTCCTGCTCATCCTGCTTGCCGGCCTCGCCGCCGGCGGAATCGGCTACTGGCACTACGACCACTTCACCCGGGCGCCGATCGGCGGCAAGGAGACGAAGGTCCTGATCCAACCCGGCGAGTCGCTCGCCGGCGTGGTCATGGGCCTGCGCGATGCCGGCGTGACGGCCGGGAACGACCTCGAATGGCAACTGCTCGCCGCGCGCCTAGGCGTGCGTTCGAAGATGAAGGTCGGCGAGTACGCGGTGAAGCCGGACATGACGCCCGACCAGCTGCTGCTCGACATCGCCACCGGCAAGGTGATCCAGTACCACTTCACCATCGTCGAAGGCTGGAACATGCGCGAGCTGCGCGCGGCGCTGAAGAACGCGCCGGCCATGCAGCACCTGCTGATGATGACCAGCGACAACGCGCTGATGCAGCAACTCGGACGCTCGCGCGTGCCTGCGGAAGGGCGCTTCCTGCCCGAGACGTACGCCTATACCCGTGACAGCACCGACTTGGACCTGCTCGCGCGCGCCGCAAGGGCGATGGACAAGGCATTGGGCGAGGCCTGGGAGCATCGCGATCCGAGCCTGACCCTGAAGACGCCCGATGAGGCGCTGATCCTCGCATCGATCGTCGAGAAGGAAACCGCCGTCCCGGACGAACGGGAGAAGATCGCCGGCGTGTTCGTGCGGCGACTGCAGACCGGCATGAAACTGGAGACCGATCCGACCGTCATCTACGGCCTCGGCGGCAGCTACAACGGCAACATCACCCGCCACGACCTGATCGTCGACACGCCCTACAACACCTACACGCGCATGGGGTTGCCGCCGACGCCGATCGCGATGCCGGGCCGCGCTTCGTTGCAGGCTGCGACGCACCCCGAGTCGGGCGACGCACTGTACTTCGTCGCCAGCGGAACCGGCGGCCACGTGTTCTCGGCGACGCTGGCCGAACACAACGCAGCGGTCGCGCGCTACGTGAAGCTGCAGCGCGACAAGAAGCAAGAGCAGCAGTGAAGGGCCGCCTGATCACCATCGAGGGCGGCGAGGGCGCCGGCAAGTCGAGCGTGATGGCGGCCTTGCGCTCGGCCATCGCGATGCGCGGCGTCGAGGTCTTGCAGACGCGCGAGCCGGGCGGCACCGAAGTCGGCGAGGCGATCCGCGCAGTGCTGCTCGATCCGGTGCACCGCATCTGCGCCGATTCGGAATTGCTCCTGATGTTTGCGGCACGCGCGCAGCACCTTCACGAACTCATCCTGCCCGCCCTGAATCGCGGCGCCTGGGTCGTCTGCGACCGGTTCACGGATTCGAGCTATGCCTATCAGGGAGCGGGACGCGGGATGGACACCGCTCTGATCGCCGAACTCGAGCGATGGGTCGTGAAGCTGAAGCCCGATCTCACCCTGCTGCTGGATGTCGACACCCATGTGGGGCGGGGACGAACCAGCGGCAGGGAATTCTGGGATCGCATCGAACGCGAACGAAGCGATTTCTTCGAGCGCGTCCGCACGAACTTCCTGCAGCGTGCCGCACTCGAGCCGGGTCGCTTCAGGGTGATCGACGCCAGTGCCGCACAGGAGGATGTCGTGCGCGCCACCATCGACGCGCTGAGTCGAGCGAGTTCGGAATGGAGCTGAAGGACCTCGCACCCTGGCTGCATGCGCCGCTGCGGCGCGCGCTCGACGCGCTGGCATCGGACCGGCTCGGGCATGCGCTGCTGGTCTGCGGCCCGGCCCACATCGGCAAGCACGCCTTCGCCGATGCGCTCGCGCAGACCCTGGTGTGCCGCGAGCGCGTCGACGGGATCGCCTGCGGCTGCTGCCGCGACTGCGCCTTCCATGCCGCGGGCACGCATCCGGATGAGCGGTACGTGGGTATCGAGGAAAACGAGAAGACGAAAGTCCTGCGCAAGGAGATCGTGGTCGAACAGCTCCGCGACCTCGGCGCGTGGTTCGCCCTGACGCCGCAGCGCGGAGGCGCGCAGGTCGCACGGATCGAACCGGCGTCGGCGATGAACGCCAACGCGTCCAATGCCCTGCTCAAGACGCTCGAGGAACCGATCCCGGGCCGTTACCTGCTGCTGCTGTGCGAATCGCCGATGCAATTGTCGGCGACGGTCCGCAGCCGCTGCCAGCGCATCCTGCTGCAGCCGCCTGATGCTGCGGCCGCGCTGGACTGGCTGCGCGCGCGCGGACACGAGCCCGCGCTCGCGCAATCCGCGCTCGCGTCCGCGCACGGCCATCCTGGACTGGCCGCGCATTGGATCGATCAGGGCCTGCTCGCGCTGCGCGAAACGGTCCGTTCCGACCTTGCCGCGCTCGCGGCCGATCGCGCGCGTCCGCTCGAAGTCGCCGTCGCGTGGCTGGCCGACGCGCGCGCCGAGCAGCGACTGGCCTTTGCCGCCGATCTGGCGGTCGATCTGCAGGCGCAGGTCCTGGGCATACGTCCGCAGGACGCGTGGCGCGTGGATCGCGTGGCCGACCTGCACAAGCTCTCAGTCTGGTTCGACAGCGCCAACCGCACGCGCGAGTTGCTGCGCACGCCGATCCGCGCCGACCTGGCCATCGCCGGCCTGCTGCGGGACTGGCGGGACGCGGTCGCGGCCTGACCCATTGGCCCGGCATCGGCGCTACACTTGGGCAGGGCAATCTCTGCGGAGAGCAGATCATGATGGGAGCAGGCGGTGCAAGGCAGGGCATCCTGTCGCTGGCGTTGAAGGACAAGAACGCCGTCTACAACGCCTATCTGTCCTTCGTGAAAGGCGGCGGCATCTTCGTCGCGACGCCCAAGCGCTACTCGCTCGGCGATGAGGTCTTCGTGCTGATGACCCTGCCGGAGAGCAGCGAACGCCTGCCGGTCGCCGGCAAGGTGATCTGGATGACCCCGCCCGGCGCGCAAGGCAATCGTCCCGCCGGCATCGGCGTGCAATTCGCCGATTCGGCCGAAGCCGAAGTCGCGCGCGGCAAGGTCGAGGCCCTGCTGGCCGGCATCATCAATTCGGATCGTCCGACCGGGACGATGTAGGCGCAGGGTTCTCGCGCTCCCGTGGACCGTCGCGGCTTCATCCGCACCTGCGGATCGCTCGGCTCGTCATTGCTCGCTGCTTCGCCGCTGGCCCTGCTGGCCGGCTGCGCACCGCAATCCAGCGGCCGGTTGCTGCGGCAGTCGCGCTATGCGCCGGACACGTCCTTCGTCGGCGACGCCTGCGGCCTGCCGCCTGTGCTGGTGTCCCCGGAACGCGAGATCCGCACCGTCGTCGGCCTGCGCCCGTTCCGGCCATCGGGCTTCGTCGTCCGCGCCGAACGTCTCGGCGACACCCTCGTCGTGCACAACTACGGCCACGGCGGCGGCGGGATCACGCTGTCGTGGGGCACCGCCAAGCTCGCCGTCGACATCGGCGCGCCGGGCCATTCCGGCGCGGTCGCCGTGCTCGGCTCCGGCGCTGTGGGGCTCGCGACCGCGCGACTGCTGCAGGAGGAAGGCTTCGCCGTCACCATCTACACCAAGGCGATGCCGCCGGAGACGACCTCGAACATCGCCGGCGGGCAGTGGTTCCCGTCCTTCGTCTCCGATCCCGACAAGCGCACCGACGCCTTCAACCAGCAGTTCATGGCGGCGGCCAACTACGCCTATCGCCGCTACCAGATCATGGTCGGCCCGAAGTTCGGCGTGCGCTGGATGCGCAACTACTTCCTGCGCAACAGCGAGTTCAGCGAGGACGGCTACTACGGCGAACGCAGCGTGCTGCGCGGGCTGATGCCCGAGTTCCGCCAGCTCGGACCGCACGAGCATCCGTTCACCGGCTACAAGTACGTCCGCCAGTTCGACACGATGATCATCGAGCCGCCGATCTATCTTGCGGCGATGCTCGACGAATTCCGTCTCGCCTCGGGCCGGATCGTGGTACGCGAACTACCCGACCGCGCAGCCGTCCAGGCGCTGCCTGAGAAGCTTGTCTTCAACTGCACGGGCCTGGGCGCGAAGGCGCTGTTCGGCGACGATGAACTCATCCCGGTCAAGGGCCAGCTCACCTTCCTGCTGCCGCAGCCCGAGATCCAGTACGCGACCACGCCGGAGCTACCCGACGTGCCCGGGCAGCCTTCGGTCGACCTCTACATGTTCCCACGCTCCGACGGCATCCTCCTCGGCGGCACCCACCAGCGTGGGGTGGCGACGATGGAGCCTGATCTTGCGGCGAAGCAGCGGATCATCGCGGGGCACAAGGCGTTTTTTGATTCGTTCAGGGGTTGCTGAGCGGATAGTGGGCGGGAGGCTGGCGGGTTCGCGCGCTGGGTTGGGAATCGTGGACCACTATTTCCTGTTTTGCGTGCTATACCAGCCCTGACGTTGGTGCTGTTGGTGGAGTCTGGGCACCTCGGCACTGTTCCGGACAGCGCGGTGAGCAGGTATCATTTTGCCGGAAATTCCGCTGCAACCCCGGGGAAATCTCATGCGAAACAAGTTCGGCGCGGCGGCGCTGTGCCTGCTGTTGGCTGCTGTGCTCTATGCGACCGAACACGGTGGCGTGAATCAGGCGGCCGTTGCGTTGAAGGGCGATGCCGTCGCAGCGATGCGGGCCATGGGCGTGCAGATCCTGACCGCTCCCGTCGCAGGCGATCAG
>DATHOV010000495.1:0-2919 GCA_035484515.1 Lysobacteraceae bacterium | reverse complement strand
GATGAGGTAGATGACTTCGAGGACCGAACCGAGGCGGGCGGCGAGCTCGGGGCCGCGGGGGACCTCGAAGGGCACGTGTTTTTCGGCGAGGGTGCGTTTGGCGCGGACGATGCGCTGGGCGATGGTGGGTTCGGGGGTGAGGAAGGCACGGGCGATCTCGTCGGTGGTGAGGCCGCCGAGCAGACGCAGGGTGAGGGCTGCGCGGGACTCGCTGGGGAGGATGGGATGGCAGGCGATGAAGACGAGGCGGAGGAGGTCGTCGCCAATGATGTTGTCGACGGAGTCGAGGTCGGGCGAGGTTCGTTCGAGGGCTTCGAGTTCGCGGGCGAGCTCTTCGTGTTTGCGCTTGGCGACGGCGTTGCGGCGGAAGAGATCGATGGCGCGGCGTTTGGCGGTTGCGGTGAGCCACGCCGCGGGATTGTCGGGGACGCCGGATTGCGGCCACTGCTCAAGCGCAGCGACGAGCGCTTCCTGCGCGAGATCTTCGGCGAGGCCGACGTCGCGGGTGAGGCGGGTGAGTCCGGCGATGACGCGCGCGGACTCGATCCGCCATACGGCTTCGATGGTGCGATGCGTGGCGTGATGTGGATCGGCAGCGGACACTGCTGCCGATCACACCAGCTTCGATCAATGGATGCAACGGCTATCTGTTGGCGGTCTGATTGGGCAGTTCAGCCCGTTTCTCTACTTTGTGCTGGATCTGCTCTTCGGACAGGACGGGTGCGAAGTCTTCCATCTCGAAGACCTGGCGGATCTCGACTTCGTAGTCGTCGGCGCTGCACGTGGGGCTACGCTTGACCCACTCGATGGCCTCTTCGAGCGACTTGACCTGCAGGATCGAGAAGCCGGCGATGAGCTCCTTGGCCTCGGTGAACGGGCCGTCGACGACGGTGCGGGATTTGCCGGAGAATCTGACGCGTGCGCCTTTGGAACTGGGATGGAGGCCATCGAGGGCAAGCAGGACGCCAGCCTTCATGAGCTCTTCGTTGTACTTGCCCATCTCGAGCAGGAGTTGCGGATCGGGAAGGGCGCCTTGTTTTTCCGACTCCGGGGTTGATTTGACGATGACCATGAAGCGCATGGCGAAATCTCCTTTGGGTTGAGCGACGGTTGGGTGGCTTGCTTTCGGGTTTGGCTCTGTTGGCTGATCGGTGAACCTGGATCGAGAGCGCTTTGGATCGCCGTTGCCCGCTTTCGTACAGGCTCTCTGTTGATGCGTCGAACGAGGTGTGGCCGAATCGACATGAGAACGGAATTTAATTGATTGAAGTACTCAGGAAGGCACTCGAGGCGAGGGGAAAACAGGGGACAGACCACGGTTTCCCTGGCGAAGCCGTGGTCTGTCCCCTGTTTTCCCGAGGGCCGGAACGGCTGGGATGGGGATGGTGGGGCTGTTGTGTGACCATGCAACACCATCCCCACCTCAATCCTCCCTTGAAGGGGAGGAGGCCACAGCATCGTCGCAGGGTGGTGAGCCGGATCGGCCAGCACCCGTCGGCCCGCACCCATCGGAATCGATGAATCGATGAACACCTTCAATGCCCTGGCACGCATCACCCTGGGCATCCTCGCCGGTGGCCGTGCGACGCGGCTCGAAGGTCGCGACAAGGCGTGGACCGTCTATCGCGGCCAGGCCCTGATCGAACGCAGCATCGACGCATTGGGGGAAGGATTCGCTGCCACGCTGGTCAGCGCCAATCGCGATCGCCCTCGCTACGACCTGTTGGGGATACGCGCAATCGCCGATCGCATGCCTGGTTTTCCCGGCCCGCTGGCCGGCATCGACGCCCTGCTGGCGGCATGCGAAACGCCGTTGCTGCTGACCTTGCCGGTCGATCTGCGCGAGATCCCGCACGATCTCGTGCAGCGACTGGGTGCGGCAGGCGAGGGTGGGGCCGTCGCACAGGACGAAGGCGGTCTGCAACCGCTGGTCGCACTCTGGCCCGTCGCGCGCGCGCGCGATGCCGTGGCGCAGGCGCTTGCACGCGGGGAAAGCGCAGTGCATCGCGTGATCGAAACACTGGCGCTTCCCGTGCTGCGCTTTCCCGGTGCAGACTTCGGCAATCTCAACACGCCGGAAGATTTCCACGAGTGAACCGCGTCGATGTGAACCCGGATTTTCCGACCCGCATTGCGTTCGCACAGGCCGAGGCCATCGTGCGCGACGTCGCTGCGGCGCACCGTCTTCCGGTCGAACGCATCGCCATCGCACGCGCGGCCGGCCGCGTGCTTGCACAAGACGTGGTTTCGCCGATGGCGCTGCCGTCCTTCGACAACAGCGCGATGGACGGCTACGCATTGCGGGCGATCGACGCCGCGGCGGCGGGCGCGTCGCTGCGACTGATCGGCGAGCAGTTCGCCGGCTATCGGTCGGGTCTGCAGGTGGGCGCGGGCGAATGCGTGCGTATCACCACGGGCGCGCCGATGCCCGAAGGTGCGGACGCGATCGTGATGAAGGAAAACACGCGCGTGGAGGGCGATCGCATCGTGCTTGCGGCGCCTGTCGCCGCGGGCGCGCATGTGCGGCGTGCCGGCGAGGACGTCGCGGTCGGCGACTTGCTGCTGCGCGCAGGCACGCGGCTCACGCCGGTGCAGTCCTCGCTGGCGGCGGCTGCCGGATTCGCCGAGTTGCCGGTTGCGCGCCGACCGACCGTTGCCGTCTTCACGACCGGCGACGAATTGCGGCCTCCCGGCCAGCCGATCGCGCCGGGCGAGATCTACGACAGCAATCGCGCGTTGCTGATGGGACTGCTCACCGCCGAAGGGCTCGAACCGACCGCGTGGCCGATCCTGCCCGACGATCCCGACCGCATGCGCGCGTTGCTGCGCGACGCGGGCGATGCGTTCGACGTGGTCATCACCTGCGGCGGCGTGTCGGCGGGCGAGAAGGACTACCTGACCGGGCTGATCGCCGAGCTC
>DATHOV010000494.1:0-2557 GCA_035484515.1 Lysobacteraceae bacterium | reverse complement strand
GGCTGCGAAGCGACGCCAGATACGTTGCCAGTCAGCCGCTTGCTGTCGGTCTTTTTCCCGGGAACCGGGGATGGCTGCGCGTCGCGTGATTCGTATGCGGATGCGTCGTCCGTTGGCTCATCCGGTCCTGCGTGCCATCCGTTGCGTCGCGGGAAGCCTTTCGTCGTTCGAAACGAAGCCTCGTCTCGTGGAAACCAGGCTTGGTCCGCCCGTCCCAGGCTTGTCCCGCACGCGACCAGACTTGGGTTCGTCGTGACCAGGTTTCGTTTGGTCGCGTCCATGCTTGTCCTGCAGCCGACCAAGCTTCGTCTCCGTGCGACCAGGCTTCGTCCGCAGCGGACCAGACTTGGTCTGACCGGCCCAAACCTGATCCGCCGGAAATCAAGCTTCGGACGCATGCGACCAGACTTCGTTTTGTCGCGACCAGACTTCGTTTCCACGCGACGAAGCTTCGATTCCCCACGACCATGTCTGGTGCGCACGCGACCAGGCTTGGCCGGCAGGGGACGATCCCTGCCCCGCCCGCTGCCACGCCTTGCGCGACGCGTCCGCAAGCCGATGCGGGGACTACCATCGCAGCATGTCCACGGCGCAAGGCGGGATGATTCCTGATGCGGACTCGTCATGACCCCAATCACCGCACCAGCGGCTTCCGGAACATTCGGGTTGACGGTGGGTGGGTTGGAAACTCCGTTCCTGCCATCATCCCGCCGGAACCATAGAATCGGTCCGCACGTCAGGGAGCAGCCCATGAGCGTCTCGTCGATCCGCCGCACGATCCTGTGCATGGCCTTGCTGCTGTCGACCCTGCCTGCGTTCGCAGCGGCCCCCGACACGGCTCCGGGCGACTGGCTCCTGCTCCCCGCCGGCGTCTGGACGGGCGACGACGACACGGTCCATCCCGGCTGGGCCGTACTCGTCCACGGCGGCACCATCGCGGCAGTCGGGCCCGCGGGCGCGTTGCAGGCCCCGGCTGATGCGCAACGCGTCGAGTTGCCAGGCACTACCCTGCTTCCCGGGCTGATGGACATCCACTCCCACGTCTTCCTGCACCCGTACAACGAGACGCTGTGGAACGATCAGGTGCTCAAGGAATCCGAAAGCTACCGCACGCTCGAAGCCGCGCAGCACGCGCGCGACACGCTGATGGCCGGATTCACGACGCTGCGCGATCTCGGCACCGAAGGCGCCGGCTACGGCGACGTGTCGATCAAGCGCGCGATCGACGAAGGCCTGATCCCCGGACCGCGCATGTTCGTCGCGACGCGCGCGATCGTCGCGACCGACTCCTACGGACCGGGCCCCAAGGGCTTCCGTCCGGACCTCGATCTGCCGCAGGGAGCACAGGCCGTCAGCGGCGTCGACGCGATCATGAGCGCGGTGCGCGAGCAGATCGGCCATGGCGCCGACTGGGTGAAGCTCTATGCCGATTACCGCTGGACCGCCGACGGCGATTCGCGCCCGACGTTCACCCTGTCGGAGCTGAAGGCCGCGGTCGAAGTCGCGCACAACGCCGGCAAGCCGGTTGCGGTCCATGCGACGACCGATGCAGGGATGCGGCTGGCGATCGCGGCCGGCGTGGATACGATCGAGCACGGCTACGGCGGCAGCCTCGACACCTTCAGGCTGATGAAGGAACGCGGCATCGCCTACCTGCCGACACTCACCGCCGCCGAAGCGTATTCGGAATACTTCGAGCACTACGAACGCGGCAAGTCGCCGCCGACCGCGCGCATGACCGAGGCCGCCAATGCCTTCCACAATGCGCTCAAGGCCGGCGTCACCATCGGCTGCGGCAGCGATGTCGGCGTGTTCACGCACGGCACCAACTGGCGCGAAGTCGAATGGATGGCCAGGCTCGGCATGAGCAATGCCCAGGCGCTGCATGCGGCGACCGAAACGGATGCGCGCATCCTCGGCAGGCAGAAGGAACTCGGGCGCGTCGCCAGCGGTTACGATGCCGACCTGATCGCGGTGCAGGGCGATCCCCTCGCCGACCTGCATGCCATCGAGCACGTGGCCTTCGTGATGAAGGCCGGCCACATCTACAAGCAGAATTTCCAGGGCCTGCCATGAACGAAGCCTTCTACATCCGCCCGATCCATTTCGAGGACAACGAGGCCGTCGCCAACATCATCCGCACGGTGATGCCCGAGTTCGGCGCCAAGGGCGACGGCTTCGCGATCAACGATCCCGAAGTGGACTGGATGCACCGCGCCTACTCCGGACCGCGCTGCTCGTATTTCGTCGTCGAACGCGACGGCAAGGTGATGGGCGGCGGCGGCGTCGCCCCGCTGGAAGGCGGCGACGAAGACGTCTGCGAGCTGCGCAAGATGTATTTCCTGCCCAGACTGCGCGGCCTCGGCGCCGGCGCGGCGCTGATGCAACGCTGCCTGGATGCCGCGCGCCTGCACGGCTTCCAACGCTGCTACCTGGAGACCCTGCGCGGCATGAACGCGGCGATGCGGCTGTACGAACGCACCGGATTCATCCGCATCCCTGCGTCCATGGGTGCGACCGGGCACGGCGGTTGCGACAGCTTCTACCTGCTTCAGCT
>DATHOV010000493.1:0-2011 GCA_035484515.1 Lysobacteraceae bacterium | reverse complement strand
GGAAACACCTCCACGACGGGAAAGCCGAGCACGCTGGTCGGCGCCTTCGGCTTGAAGCCCGCAGCTTCGGCCGGCGTGAAGCGGGTGTGGATGAACTGGCCGAACTGCGTCACCTTCGCCGCATCGTCCTTCCATTCGAACCACGAATCGCGGCAGGTCGCCAGGCCCTGCAGTTGCGGGTCGTCGGCGGCCATTGCAGGCGCGGCCGCACACGCGAGCGCGGCAATGGCGAATACGGTCGCGAAGCGGCTCATGCGGAACTCCGAAAGTGGGCGCGTCAGCATGTCCAACGTGGAATGCGGGTCCGAAGGGGCCAACCGGACGGCCGCAACCCGGCGTTGCGCTGGCCTGTCGCAGGCAAGCCACCTTGACGCAAGCCACGCCGCGACCTACCCTGCTTATATCTCTGAATCAAGATACAAGGATATTCATGCATCTGGAGGACTGGTCCTCCTGTCTGCGGGTGCTGGCCGACCCGACGCGGGTGCGCCTGCTCGCCCTGCTCGAACGCGAGGAACTCACGGTAGCCGAGCTGGCCTCGGTGACGCGCCTCGCGCAGCCGCGCGTGTCGACGCATCTGGCGAAACTGAAGGAGGCGGCGCTGGTGCGCGACCGCCGCGCCGGCGTGTCGGCGTATTACCGCTTCAGCGACGACCTCGACGGCGCCGAAGCCGCGCTCTGGCAAGCGTTGCGCGAAGGCACCGACGACCCGCTGCTGCGCCAGGACGCCGAACGGCTGCCGGCCGTGCTCGCGATGCGGGCGGCCGACCAGAACTGGGCCGACTCGGTCGCCGGCGACATGGAGCGCCACTACTCGCCCGGCCGCACCTGGGAGGCGATGGCGCGCGCGACCCTGCCCCTGCTCGTTCCGGGCGACGTGCTCGACATCGCTTCCGGCGATGGCGTGCTCGCCGAACTGCTCGCGCCGCATGCGAAACAGTACGTCTGCGTGGATGCCAGCGAGCGCGTCGTCGCCGCCGCGCGCGAGCGCCTCAAGCCGCATCGCAACGTGCGCGTGCTGGTCGGCGACATGCACAAGCTGGACTTGCCCGATGCGAGCTTCGATCTCGCCCTGCTGATGCAGGCGCTCACCTATTCCGAACGGCCCGCCGCCGCGGTCGCCGAAGCCGCTCGCCTGTTGCGTCCGGGCGGACGCCTGGTGGTGACGAGCCTGGCGCGCCACGAACACCGCGATGCCGTCGAGCCCTACGGCCACGCCAACCTCGGCTTCACCACGCGCGAGCTGGCGAAGATGGCCGAGAAGGCGAAGCTGCGCGTCATGTCCTGCGAAGCGGTGACGCACGAGAAGCGCCCGCCGCACTTCGAAGTCCTCTCCATGCACGCGGTGAAACCATGAGCAATCTTCCCTACAAGAACCCCGAGCGCGTCGCCCGCCTCGAAGCCGACCTCGCGAAGCGCATCCTGGTCATCGACGGCGCAATGGGGACGATGATCCAGCGCCACGAATTGCACGAAGCCGACTTCCGCGGTCATCGCTTCGCGGACGGCAGGGATGGCCTGCACGAATGCGCTGCCGCACACGCGCATTGCGACCTCAAGGGCAACAACGACCTGCTGACCCTCACCCGTCCTGACGTGATCGGACCGATCCACGCCGCGTACCTGGACGCCGGCGCGGACCTGATCGAGACCAACACCTTCAACAGCACCTCGATCAGCCAGCTCGACTACGGCCTCCAGCACCTCGCACGCGAACTCAACCTCGAAGGCGCGAAACTTGCGCGGGCCTGCTGCGACGAGGCCGAACGCAAGGATCCGTCGAAGCCCCGTTACGTGATCGGCGTGCTCGGCCCGACCAGTCGCACCGCCTCGCTGAGTCCCGACGTCAACGATCCGGGGTTCCGCA
This sequence comes from Lysobacteraceae bacterium, assembly GCA_035484515.1. Classification (GTDB taxonomy): domain Bacteria; phylum Pseudomonadota; class Gammaproteobacteria; order Xanthomonadales; family Xanthomonadaceae; genus SZAS-103. The sequence goes on along the minus strand of DATHOV010000493.1, from coordinate 144 downwards.
ACATCGACTTCGAAACCCTGTGTGCGGCCTATCGCGAGGCCGCCGATGGATTGATCGAGGGCGGCGCCGACATCCTGATGGTCGAAACCGTATTCGACACGTTGAATGCGAAGGCGGCGCTGTTCGCGATCGACGACGTCTTCA
>DATHOV010000492.1:0-3286 GCA_035484515.1 Lysobacteraceae bacterium | reverse complement strand
AGTGCATGTACATCGACTGTATCCCCACCCTTCCCGGCCCCGTGAACCGGTTGACGATCAGGTTCATCCCGCCGAAGAAGCCGCTGGTCAGCCGGTCGACGCGGGTCTCCATGCGCACGGTCGGGTCCTTGTAGAGCCAGCCGCCCGGTTCGATGTCGATCGACTCGCCGGCGGCGAGCACTTTCTCGAAGACGTTGCCGTAGCCGTGCAGCCAGAGGATGCCGTCGCCGGCGTGGCTGTGGAACTTGTCGATGAAGAAACCCGTCCCGCCGAAGAGCATGTTGGCGGCGCCCTTCACGCGTTCGAAGGTGTAGTCGATGCTGCCGGTGGCGGCGAGGAACTGGTGTTCGCGCACGTGCAGTTCCTGGCCCTTGCCCATGTGGATCGGCACGATGTGGCCGGCGCCGTCGCGGCTGAAGGCGATCATGCCGCTGCCGCTGGCCTCGGTAACGAACACCTGCATGCCGGCCATCATCCTTTTCAGCGCGCCCTTCATCGCCTTCAGGCCGATCTGGATGGTGGTGTGCTTCCACAACAGGATGTGGTGCTCGAAGTACACCGGCATCTTCGAGACGTCCACGGTCAGCACCGGCACCAGTTCGCCGTCGATGTGGTAGGTGACGCCGCCGAAGGTCTCGGCGCTGGCGCTGGTGGGCATCAGTTTCGGCAGTTCGTTCATGGCGTTCCTCGCGGCGGTGATGGGTTTGGTGGTGGGACAGGGATCTCTCGCAGGCAGGATATCGATCGATTGCCCCGCGAGGGCACGACGTCAATACGGTCGCGGGAAGAACACCTCGAACAGGACGGCGATGATCAACGCGACCGAAGCCAGGGTCAGCAGCCATTGCAGCACGAGCAAGGTCCAGCGCAACGCCTTGCGCCCGGCGGCATGCGGCAGGGCGAGTCCGATCGCATACGCGGCGGGCACGCTCAACGGCCACCAGGCGAAGATCTGCTGGAACAGCAGGAGTCGTTCCGGCAGTTCGCCCACCATCCGGCCCGGCGCGTACGGCAGCACGAACCAGCCGACCCCGGAGGCGATCAACGCGATCGCGACCGCGGCCCGACTGCGACGATCGGGCTTGTCCATCGGCGTTCCCCATGGCCAGAGGCCGTCACGCGATGGACGACAGCGTACCGCGATCGTGCCTCGGTGCACTCGATCGCGGCGGTTCCAGCGGCCCTGACTCGCACAAACGTCCCATCGGGCCGGGCCTGCGCAAGCGGACGCGTCGACCCGGGTCCGGCATCCGGGTGCGATAATCCGGGCATGAGCGAACCCGCAGACAGCACCGACGAACCGGCCGCCACCACCCACTTCGGATTTCGCGACGTGCCGGTCGGCGAGAAGCGCAGGCTCGTCGGCGAGGTGTTCACCTCGGTCGCGAGCAGCTACGACCGCATGAACGACCTGATGTCGTTCGGCGTGCACCGGTTGTGGAAGCGCTACTTCGTCGGCACCTCGGGCGTGAAGCGCGGCGATGCGGTGCTCGATCTCGCGGGAGGCACGGGCGACATCGCGGCGCTGCTGCACGAGCGCGTCGGTGCGAAGGGCCGCGTCGTGCTCGGCGACATCAATGGCGACATGCTCGGCGTCGGCCGCGACCGGCTGACCGACCGCGGCCTGGTTGCGGGCATCGACTACGTGCAGTGCAACGCCGAGGCGCTGCCGTTCCCGAACCGCAGTTTCGATCTGGTCACGATCGCCTTCGGCCTGCGCAACGTCACCGACAAGCAGGCCGCGCTGCGCGAGATGCAGCGCGTGCTGAAGATCGGCGGCCGCGCTCTGGTGCTGGAGTTCTCGCAGGTGAAGGCCGAATGGTTCCGGCCGATCTACGATTTCCATTCCTTCCAGGTGCTGCCGCGGCTGGGGCGGTTGTTCGCGAAGGATGCGGGCAGCTACCAGTACCTCGCCGAGTCGATCCGCAGGCATCCGCCGCAGGAGGAGCTCAAGGCGATGATGGAGGCGGCGGGGTTCGCGCGGTGCTCCTATCGCGATTTGAGCGGGGGGATCGTGGCGATACATAGTGGATATAGCGTTTAGGAATTTCCTGTCATCCCCCGAATCAGGTTTGAGGCGGGCTCTGAGCGCAGCGAAGGGTCCGTTTTGCTGTTTCGGAGCAGAGCCAAGCGCAAAGCTTTCGGCCGCATTCAGCGGCCGAAAGCTCTTAGTCTGATCTTGACCTGCCAATGCACCATGCAAAAAGCAGATCCTCGTCCGGCCCTTCCGCAACCCATGGGGAAAGAGGAAAAGCGGATTCCCGCAACAGTGCAGTAAACTCCGCGTTTCCCAGCCCCCCGCCCGGAAACCGCCATGCATCCCACCCCCCGGTTGCTGCTCAAGACCCTGCCCCTGCTGTGCATGTTCGCGCTGGCCGCATGCGGCCAGAAGGGGCCCGACATGTCCTCGGTCCCCATCAAGCACCATGCGCCGCCGAAGAAGGCCCACGCCATCACCCAGGTCGCCACGTCCGATGCGCGCCGGCACGACGAGACGAGCTACTCCGAGCCGGACAAGGTGCGGATCACCCACATCAGCCTCGATCTGACGGTGGACTTCGACAAGAAGCAGTTCGAGGGCACGGCGACGCTGGATGTGAACTGGTACGACGACAACGCCAGCGACCTGGTGCTGGACACCAGCGACCTGCAGATCGCCAGCATCGAGGGCGGCGATGGCACTGGCGACTGGAAGAAACTGGGCTATGTGCTGGCGCCGGTCGATCCGGTGCTCGGCAGCAAGCTCACCATCCACATGCCTTCTCCGGGCAAGCCCGGGCACATGCGCCAGGTGCGCATCACCTATGCGACCTCGCCGCAGGCCTCGGGCCTGCAATGGCTGGATCCGGCGATGACCGACGGCAAGGCGCAACCCTTCATGTTCAGCCAGTCCGAGGCGATCCACGCGCGTTCGTGGATCCCGCTGCAGGACACGCCGGGCGTGCGCTTCTCCTACGTGGCGAAAATCCACACGCCGAAGAACGCGATGGCGCTGATGAGCGCCGACAACAACCCGGATGCCCAGCGCACCGGCAGCTACTACTTCACCATGGCCCAGCAGGTGCCTTCCTACCTGCTGGCGATCGCCGTGGGCGACCTGACGTTCCGGCGGATTTCCGACCGCTCCGGCGTCTGGGCCGAGCCCGGCATGGTGGTGAAGGCTGCCAACGAGTTCGCCGACACCGAGAAGATGATCGAAACCGCCGAAGGCCTGTACGGGCCTTACCGCTGGAGCCGCTACGACCTCCTCGTGTTGCCGCCCTCGTTCCCGTTCGGCGGCATGGAG
>DATHOV010000491.1:0-10152 GCA_035484515.1 Lysobacteraceae bacterium | reverse complement strand
GTCGTCTCGGTGGACATCAACAGCGGCGAGACCGTTTGCTTCGGCGACGACGGCTGGAACGACGTTCCGATATCGCGTTGCGTCCAGGCCAGCGCAGCGATGCCGGGACTTTATCCGCCGGTGGAGATCCGCGGCCGGCACTTCGTGGATGGCGCACTGCGCCGGACGATGCACGCCTCGGTCGCGCTGAACCATGGTGTCGACCTGCTGCTCGGGATCAACCCGATGGTCCCCTTCGATGCCAGCGCCGCGCACACCGCCGGCACGCGCGCGACGAACCTCGTGGACGGCGGCTTGCCGGTGGTGCTCTCGCAGATGTTCCGCACCCTGCTGCAGTCGCGCGCGCAGGTCGGACTCTCCCGCTACGCGCAGGATTTCCCCGCGACCGACCAGTTGTTCCTCGAACCGGATCCGCACGACCGCCGGACGTTCTTCACCAACGTCTTCAGCTATTCGTCGCGGTCGGCGGTCTGCCAGCACGCCTATCGGGCGACCCTCAACGACCTCGGCAAGCGCCGCGGCGAACTCGCGCCCCTGCTGGAACGCCACGGCCTGCGGCTGCGCGCGGACGTCATCGACGACCCGCGGCGCACCCTCATCGACGGCATGCGCGTGCGTCCGCATGCCACCGACACGACCGAACGGCTGCGACGCGCGCTCGACGACGTGGAAGCCGTTCTGCGACGGCGCAGGCGAGAACTGCGCCCCATCTGAACGACGCTTCGACGATGGTGTGAATGCTCTAGACAGGACGCCGAAACTGCTCGCAGATCCAGACCACTCCCGGTTCGTACAAGAGGACACCCCGATGGCCAAGCTCAAATCGTCCACGCGCGCGAAGGCTGCGCCGGAAACAGCGAACGTGCAGGACAAGGCCGAGCAGATCAAGCGCTCGATCAGCGGTTCCGCCCAGCATATCTGGATGGCCGGAGTCGGCGCTTTCAACCGCGCGCAGGAAGAAGGCACGCGACTCTTCGAGGCACTCGTGAAGGAAGGCATGAACATCGAATCGAGGACCCGCAAGATGGCCACCGGCAAGGTCGACGCCGTGCGCGATGCCGTCGAGGAAAAAGTCGGCGCCGTCCGCGGCCGCGCGGCCGATACCTGGGACCGCCTGGAGAAGGTGTTCGAGGAACGCGTGCAGCGCGCGCTGACGCGCCTGGGCGTGCCCGGTCGCGACGAGATCGCCGCGCTGATCGATCGCGTGGACCAGCTCAACCGCGAGTTGCGCAAGCTCTCCGGCGCACCGGAGGTCGCGCAGGCCGCAGCGAAGAAACCTGCCGCGAAACGCGCCGCGAAGTCCGGCGCCAAACCCGCAGCGAAGCAGCCGGCGACGAAGAAGTCCGTACCGAGGAAGAAGAAGAAGAAGGCCGAAGCATCCAGCGGGGCGTGACCGGCCGACGGCGGATTGCCCCGCCTCCTGCGAAACCTGTTCGAACAAACGGCGCCCTCGGGCGCCGTTTTCGTTTCGGGCAGCCATACACATGCTCGTAACAACGCTGTCGCCGCACTGACGCATGGAGGACACGAAGCAGTCACCCGCCGCATCCAGCATGGCGCATCCGACGCTGATCGCACGCATACGGGAATCGGGCGCATCGCAATTCCGATGCGTCCTTCGCGTGCGCCCGGGGCCGGGATTTCCAACCCAACAGGAACTCCGCCATGAAAAAGAACGCAATCAAAGCCGTCGCCCTGAGCCTGCTCGCGACCGCGATCGCCGGCAACGCATCGGCCATCGAAGGCCCGGTTCCGACCGGCGTCCCGCACCTGAATCATGTCTACCTGATCATGATGGAGAACCACATCTACGGTCAGGTCCTCAACAACAAGAATACGCCCTTCATCACGAGCTACGCGAAGTCGGCCAATTTGGCCACGAACTATTATGCGATCGCGCATCCGAGCCTGACCAACTACCTCGAGGTCACCGGCGGCTCGAACTTCGGCGTGCTCTCCGACATCTATCCGAACTGGCACAACGCCACCTGCATCCCCAATCTCGCTTCCGGCAAGGTGGCCACCGACAACCCCGCCACGGCGAGCAACATCTGCCCGATCTCGGGCAGCGGCACCGAAGCGGCGACGCCGGTCATCGACATGACCAATGAAGCTGGCCCCCCAGGCACGATCGAGATCGATGGCGTGATGTCGATCCCGGCAGCTACCAACATCACCGGCAAGACCATCGCCGACCAGCTCGCCGAGCACGGGAAACTGTGGAGGTCCTACCAGGAAAGCCTTCCGGCGCGCGGCGCCAACCTGGTCGACACCAGCGACGGCGTATACGACAACACCACCGATTTCAGCAAGATCACCCCGGTGCTGAATCCGGCTCTCAACTCGGGCGACATGGTGGCGCTGTACGCGGTCAAGCACAATCCGTTCGTGTACTTCCGCAGCGTGCAGGAGGGCTCGATTCCGAACTCCAACCTGCTCAACACCGTGGGCTTCGACGGTGCGTACGGCCTTTATGCCGACCTGAAGTCAACCTTCGCTGAAATTTCCGCACCCGCCCTTTCATTCATCGTGCCCAACCAGTGCAACGACCAGCACGGCCGCGGCAACGCCGGCGCATTCTGCAATTTCGATCCGGACGACAACGGCTCGCAGGCCGGCCTCAATCCCGCGCTGATGCAACTCGGCGATGTCGCGCTGAAGAAGGTGGTCACCGCGATCAAGGCCTCGCCGGCCTGGCAGAACGGCAAGAACGCCATCGTGGTCGTGTGGGACGAGAACGACTACAGCCTGGTGCCCAACAAGAACCAGGTCGTGGCGATCGTCGACACCAACTACGGGACGGGCGGCAAGAAGAGCGCGAAGTTCTACACCCACTACTCGCTGCTCAAGACCCTGGAAGGCGCCCTCGGCCTGCCCTGCCTCAACCACGCCTGCGACGCCAACGTCAGCGTGATGAGCGACCTGTTCGCTGCACAGTAACGTCGATGCGACACGGCAATGAAAACGGCGCCTTCGGGCGCCGTTTTCATATCGGCAGGCCGTCATCAAGGTACATGGCAACGCGATGCCGGAGCCGGAACGTTCGAGTGCTGTTCGTCGATCGCCGGCATCCACGGCCGGTGAGCATGCGGAAGCAGCGATCTGCGATGCCGCCACTTGTGTCCCGCCATCCCTTCATGCCATCTTCCGCGCGCTGCAGACAGTCGCCCGCAGAAGCATGCCGGCGTGGCAGATCGCGATCGTCATCACACGAGGTTCGCACCATGGCGCACAGGGATTTCGTCCTTCGTTGTCTGGCAATCGCCGGGCTTTCCTTCCTCTGGAGCTCGAGCGCCATGGCCTCGCCAGCTGCAGCCGGAGTGGGTTCGGGCAATGTCACGGTGGCCGATCCGACCGTACCTAGACCGCATGCCACGCCATGCGTCGTGCAGCTCTTCAGCAACGACACCTTCGACGATTTCGGCACCCGCCCGTTCGGCTATTCGCCGCCGGCGGGCTGCAGCGGGAAGTGGTCCAAGGTGGTGCTTGAGGCCGACTTCTCGGTGACCGCCGGTGTGCAGTACGACCGTACCGCCACGATCTTTCTGGACGGCGTCAACCTGTATTTCGGCACCACCCAGGAACCAAGCCAGACCCTGGCCCCGAGCTGGCACGTGGAGCGCGACCTGACCGACTATGCCCCGCTGTTCGCCAAACCCGGGCAGGGGCAGGCGATCATCGGCAACCTCGTGAACGATACCTACACCGGCGTCATCCACGGCAGCGCCCGCCTGCTCTTCTATCCGGCCGCGCTCAAGGCCGTGCGGACGGCCGATGCGGTCTATCCGCTGGGCAGCGATCCGGTCGGCAACACCGTCGCGCTGAACGATTCCACCTCGCTGCTGGCGACGACGCTCAGCCTGCCCCGCAACATCCAGTACGCTTATCTGGATGTGTTTGCGCAAAGCCAGAGCGACGACGAGTTCTGGTACACCTGCGTGCCCGACCAGTTCGCGGACGAGGTGCAGGAATGCGGCGGCGGCAATTTCCGCGAGGTGGAAGTCAGCATCGATGGCCAGCCCGCCGGCGTCGCGCCGGTGTATCCGTGGATCTATACCGGCGGCATCGATCCCTTCCTGTGGGAGCCGACGCCGGGTGTGCAGACGCTGAACTTCATGCCGTACCGGGTCGATCTCTCGCCGTTCGCAGGCGTGCTCAGCAATGGCGCGTCACATCAGGTAGCCCTGAGCGTGGCTGGAGCGAACAATTACTTCTCGGCGACCGCCAGCCTGCTGGTGTACCTCGATCCGCATTCGAGCCAGGTCAGCGGCCAGGTCGATCGCAACACGCTGGTCGGACAGTCGCCGACGCCGACGATCGGAAACACCCTCGCCACCGATCCATCCGGAAACATCACCGGCGGCATCACCACCGACCTGAGCCGGAGCTTCGTGATCGAGGGCTATGCCGATACCGCGCACGGACGCGTGTACAGCAGGGTGCAGCAGGCGGTCGATTTCGCCGATACCCAGGACTTCACCATCACCGGCACCCAGTATCGCCAGCTCAGCGAACAACTGACCACGGCCAACAGCACGAGCCAGAGCATCTCCAACGGCGTCGTCACCCAGCAATACGAGCAGAACGTGCAGTACCCGCTGCACGTGGACTTCAACGAGCTGGTGCATGCGAACGGCAACATCACCCTGGCATCCACGGCGCAGCAAGGCTTCACGAAGAACGAGTCGCGCGCTGCCGGCAGCGTCGCTACCTATGCGGCAAAGGTCGACAACTCGGTGAAGAGCGCCGATACGCTGGACTACGACGCCAACTTCAACTTCCTCGGCCATAGTGGCCAGCACAGCACACAGACTTTCACCTTCAACGACTCGCTGGGCAGCTGCTACGGCAAAAGCGTGGCCTCGCTCAATGGCGTCGTGACCGGCTATACCAGCGGTGTGGGTTGCCTCGTCGGGGTCAATCACGTCTTCTGGTACGCGCATCCGGATGGGTCGCCGGACAACGTGAGTACGCCTGGCTCGCCTTGATGGCGAGGCTGGTCGGATAAAGACGGTAGGGGATCGGAGGCTGGCGGGCGCTGGGCGGGTCTTGTCGCGAGGTGCGCGCGAGCGACCGTTGGCGCCTCAGCGCAGGGTTACCGCAAGTGGCCTTCCATGGCGCGACTGACAGTCGCCATCCATGGCTCCTCGAAAGCCGCAATGCGCGATGCCATTCAAGGCATCGCGCAAGCCATTGCGGCTTTCACCAATGCACTCCCCGCATCAACGAGGCAAAAGCGATCTGCTCGTTGCTCGGTTGCGCAGCGGGGTCGCGCATGCCCTTGATACCCTTGGCGGCGGCCGAATCCGGGAAGAGCTCGAACGCGGTGTTCATCACCACCTCGTACATCTTCGGCGCGAGCGCGTTGATGGTGGCAGCGAAGATGCCCAGGCGCGTGGCGATGCGGCTGGGGCGTTCGATGATCGCCTTGACGATCAGATCGGCGGCCTCGTCGGGCGACAGCGTCGGCACGGACTCGTACATCTTGGTCGGGGCGATCATCGCGGTCTTGACCAACGGCATGTTGATCGTCGTGAAGGCGATGTTCTTGCCCGAGAACTCGGCCTGCGCGCAGCGGCTGAACGCGTCGAGTGCGGCCTTGCTGGCGACGTAGGCCGAGAAGCGCGGCGAGTTGGCGAGCACGCCGATCGAGCTGATGTTGATGACATGACCACGCCTGCGCTCGGTCATCTTCGGCAGCACGCCCATGATCAGGCGCAACGAGCCGAAGTAGTTGAGCTGCATCGTGCGCTCGAAATCGTGGAAACGGTCGTAGGACAGCTCGATCGAGCGGCGGATCGAGCGGCCCGCGTTGTTGACGAGGACATCCACGTGGCCGTGCTCGGCGAGGATCTCCTTGACCAGGCGATCGCAGTCGGCCATGTCGGCGAGGTCGGCCTTGTAGGCCCAGCACTTGCCGCCGGCTGCGATCAGCGCGTCGCGGGTAGCGTGCAGTTCCTCTTCGCCGCGCGCCACGATCACGGTCTTCGCCCCCGCCGCAGCGACCTTTTCCGCTGCCGCCCTGCCGATGCCCGCCGAGCCGCCGGTGATCACCACGACCTTGCCGCTGACCTTGCCCTTGAGCGAATGGTCGACGAACAGGTCCGGATCGAGGTGGCGCTCCCAGTAATCCCACAGCCGCCACGCGTAGCTTTCCAGCGACGGCACGACGATCTTGCTTCCCTTCAGCGCACGCTCGCATTCGCGGTTGTCGAAGCGCGTGGGATAGGTGATGAACTTCAGCGCCTCCTTCGGGATCTTGAGGTCGCGCAGCACCATCGCGAGGAAGCGCTTGATCGGCGGCAGGTTGCCGAGCGCCGCGCGGATCGGGAACGGGATGAACGAGAACATGCGCGCGTCGATGCGCATGGTCATCTCGGGTGCGTGCCCTGCCCTGCAGAACGCATTGAGCACTTCTCCCACGCGCTGCGGTTCCGGGTCGACGAGATGGAAGCAGTGGTTGTCCAGACCTTTCTTGTGCGCGATGTGGTCCATCGCGTCGGCAACGAAATCGACCGGCACGATGTTGATGCGTCCGCCCTCGATGCCGAGCGTGGGCATCCACTGCGGCAGCATCTCGCGCATTTTCTTGATCAGCGGGAACATGTAGTACGGGCCATCGATCTTGTCGATCTCGCCGGTCCGCGAATCGCCAACCACCATGCCGGGACGATAGATGCGCCAGGGGATCTTGCAATCGTTGCGCACGAGGCCTTCGGAGTCGTGCTTGGTGCGCAGGTAGGGATCGTCGAGGCCCTCGGCTTCGTCGAACATGTCCTCGCGGAACACGCCGGTGTACAGTCCGGCGGCGGCGATCGAACTGGTGTGGTGGAAGCAGCCGGCCTTGAGCGCGGTGGCCAACTCGATCGCATGACGGGTGCCGTCGATGTTGGCGACGCGCTGGCTCTCGGCGTCGGCCTTGATGTCGTAGATCGCGGCGAGATGGAAGAAATGCGCGACCTTGCCTGTGAGCGCACGGATCTTTGCGGGCGTCAGGCCGAGCTTCGGTGCCGCCAGATCGCCCGGAACCGGCAGGACGCGCGTGCGATCCCAGCCCATCTTCGTGGCGATGCCGTCGAACTTCTTCTCGGAACCCTTGCGCACCAGCACATGGATCGTGCCCTTGCGCTTGAGCAGGTTGGCGATCAGGTAACGGCCGATGAAGCCGGTTGCGCCGGTGACGAAATAGTTCATCGTTCTCGCTCCTCGAAGATGCGATCCGGCGGACGGCCGGCGTCGCCGGCCAGCGCGTCGCCGGCCGATGCCGTCACGGTGCCAGAGGGCGTCGCGCATGACAATCGCGCGACGCGCGCCTGCTGGCGTTGACCGCCCCGAGGGGTCATGCTATCACCGCATCCTCTCAGCGCAGCGCCTATCCCGAGGTATCGACATGGCCGATCTCAAGACCCAGTTCGAGGATGCCGCCAAGGCGGTGATGAGCCTCAAGCAGCGTCCCGACAACGACGTCCTGCTCAAGCTCTACGCACTCTACAAGCAGGGTTCCGAAGGCGATGTCAGCGGCCCGAAGCCGGGCTTCTTCGACTTCGTCGGCAGCGCCAAGTACGAGGCCTGGGAGAAGCTCAAGGGCACCAAGGCCGAAGACGCGATGAAGAAGTACGTCGCCATGGTCAAGTCGCTGAGCTGACCCGAGCGGCCCGCATCCGCGGGTCCACGCCCTACGCGATCGCCCATGGCGCGCCAGACCAAGCAGCGCATCCTCGACGCCAGCCTCGCGCTGTTCAACGCGCAGGGGGAGCCGAACGTCACCACCAACCACATCGCGGACGATCTCGAGATCAGTCCGGGCAACCTGTATTACCACTTCCGCAACAAGGACGACATCATCGAGCAGATTTTCGTGCGCTTCGAGGAGCGCATGGACAAGGCCCTGGTCGCGCCCGAGGATCGCCTGCCCGAACTCGAGGACATCTGGCTGCAGCTGCACCTGGTGTTCGAGTGCATCTCCGAATACCGCTTCCTGTATCGCGACATCGTCGACATCCTCAGCCGCAACCGCATGCTGCGGCTGCGTTTCTCGCGCATCCTCAAGCGTGCCGCGATGAGCGCGAGCGAGGTGATGCGGGGACTGGTGCGCAATGGCGCGATGCGCGCCTCGGCGGCCGAGATCGAGGCGACCGCGACCAACATCCTGTTGATCGCGACGTTCTGGATGAACTACGCCAGCGTGCGCGGCGACCGCGACGAGAACGCATCGATCCGGTTGGGCATCGTGCAGGTGATGATGCTGATCGCACCGTTCCTGCGCGATGGGGAACGGCTGCATCTGCACAATCTCACCCGCGCCTACGCCAGCTGAGCCTGCATTTCCTCATCCCCGAAGCGCGAGCGCTCCTGTTCCTCTGAGAGAGGTTTCAAGCCGCCTTGAGGGCCTTGCGGACGGTGCGCTTGGCGACCGGCTTGGCGGCCTTGCGGGCGGTCTTCTTCGCCGGCGCGCGCTTCGCCTTCGGCTTGACGACCACCATGCCCAGGCCAATCCGCGAGTCGGCGAGCTTCTTCAGCACCGGCTGCACGCGCTGCTCGACGTCGGCAATGACGTTCGTGGTGACGACGCTCGCCTGCTTGCCGAACTCGCGCACCAGGCGTTCGAACTCCCAGCGGAATGCGTTGCCGCGAGCGCCGATCTCGGCGATCGTCGCAACGGTGCGTTCGCCGGCGCTGTCGATCAGGAGGCTGGTCGTCTCGGGCAGACGCCCGGCCATCGCCGTGGCCTCGGTCCAGGTCCTGCCGGCGTTCCTGCGGATCAGCGAAACCGCACCGATGCCGGCGAGCAGCACTTCGTGTGCGCTGGGACGTTCGCGGTTCATCGGTCGGGCCTTGATTTGCTTGCTCATGGTTCACCTCGGGATGGTGGAATCGTCAGGGGTCCATCGGACGGCCTTGAGTATCCAAACAACCGTTTGAGCAATGGCACTAGGAAGAACCGTTGCACTATGCGACTTCGGCACCGGCCGAACGTCCATGGCGCTTGCCATCGACGCGATCCGGCGACATGCTCGCGCCATCCCTGCAAGGAGATCGTCATGGCAGCCAAATCCAGCGCATGGGCCGCGTTTGCGCACCCATCGAAAAGCTTCGACTATGCGGGCGACAAGCTGAAGGCCTCGTGGGCCGCGTTGCATGCGGGCGATTGCGAGCCTTTCCCCGACACCAAGCGCGCCACCGCCCTGCTCAAGGCCGTCGCGAAGCCGCCGAAGGGGCTGGATGCGGCGAAGCTCGCCGAAACCCTGCAGGAAGCATGGCGCGCCTTCCACCGCGGCGATTTCCACGAGGCGTTCGAGCTGGGCGAATCGCTGGATGTGCTCGGCGCATCGGTCGCCGTCAAGGCGCTGGGCATCCATGCGACCTACCTCGTCAAGGACGAAGCCGAGAAGCTCAGGCGCTTCGAGAAAGCCGCCGAGTTGGCAGACAAGGCCGTCGCCGCCCTGCCCGACGAGGCCAATTCGCATTACCGCAAGGCCTTCGCGCTCGGCCGTTACAGCCAGGGCATCAGCATCGGCAAGGCGCTGACGATGGGGCTGGCCGGCAAGGTGAAGGCCGCACTCGATACGACGGTCGAACTCGCACCCAAGCATGCCGAGGCGCACCTTGCGCTCGCGGTCTTCCATGCCGAAGTCATCAGCAAGGTCGGCGCGATGATCGGCGGACTCACCTACGGCGCCAAGGCAGCGCTCGCCGAATCGCACATCAAGACCGCCCTCAAGCTCACGCCGAATTCGCCGATCGCGCACGTCGAGCACGCGAACATGCTGCTGCTCCTGCACGGGTCGAAGAAGGAAGACGACGCCGCCGCCGAATTCGAGAAGGCGACGAAGCTCAAGCCTCTTGACTCGATGGAAAAGCTCGACCAGGAATACGCAAGGGCGCAGATCGAATAAGCCGGATCGAAGACCCGGAAACGAGGAAATTCCGCCGTATTCGACGGCGGATTCCTGGATCAGGATTGGTGGGCGGTACAGGGCTTGAACCTGTGACCCCTGCCGTGTGAAAGCAGTGCTCTACCGCTGAGCTAACCGCCCGCGACTCTCAGGAGTCCATGATAACGATAAATTGCGGAGACAAACAGGGTTAATGTACTGCCCTCGTCGAAGTTCCTATTTCAGTTGCGCAAAGTAAATTCGAGTCGTATCGGGA
>DATHOV010000490.1:0-4782 GCA_035484515.1 Lysobacteraceae bacterium | reverse complement strand
GCACCTGGTACGCATCGAGGGCACGCCGGATTACCTGAGCCAGATCATTGCGGCGCGCAAGTAGGGCGGCCTCTCGGGATGACCATCAGCCGTCGACGGCTTCAGCCCCCACCGAACGCAGATAGCCCGCAAGACCACGTTCCGGTACGTCGTCGAACGTCTCGCCCGTCGCCGCGAACGCGACCATGCGATCCGGACGAAAGCTTCGGAACCCGACCCGCAGGCGGCACCACGCGCCCAGCGTCCATGCGCCGCCCCAGAACGCCAGGCACAGGGGCTCGATCGCGCGCGCGGTCGCTGTGCCCGCGCCGTCGGCATAGTCGATGCGCAGGACGTGGCGGCGGATCACGGCTTCGTGCAGGCGGTCGATGCGTGCGCGCGCTGCGTCGCGGTCGGGCAGGGCGGGGGCGAAGATGCGTGAGCGATCGGCGTGGTCGCGCAGTTCCGGCGGCAGGACCGCTTCGATCTTGAGCAGGGCCGCGCTTGCGCCCGAGGCCAGGCGCGAGCTGCCGAACGCGCGTACGAAGCGGGTTCCGACCACCAGGGCTTCGAGCTCGTCGGCGTTGAACATCAGCGGGGGGATGTCCGATCCCTTGCGCAGCACGTATCCGACGCCTGCTTCTCCTTCGATCGGTACACCGGACAGTTGCAGGTCGGCGACATCGCGATAGACCGTTCGTGGCGAAACGCCCAGGGTGGTGGCGAGTTGCTGCGCGGTCACCGCTCGCCGGCGACCGCGCAGGGCATGGATCAGGAGGAACAGTCGGTCGGCGCGGCGCATGCTGCGCTTCTATCACAGGCACGGGGTCGGGTTCATTTTTCGATCGAAAAATGAACCTGGCCCCTTCGACGGCTCAGCGCGGCGCGTGCAGGCCGATCCGGTTGCCTTCGCTGTCGATCAGCAGGGCGATGAACCCGATGTCGTGCGGCAGCTCGGTGCGCGGGAGCAGCACCTTGCAGCCCGCGGCATCGACGCGCCCGAGCACCGGATCGAGCGCATCGAGTCCCAGGTAGACCACGCTGCCGTCCGCCGAAGGGCGCGCGCGCGGATCGGACACCAGCGCGCCGCTGCTGCCTGGCTTCTCGTGCGGGAACACCGCCATCGGCATGCCGCCGAAGTCCTCGCGCTGCAGCGGTTGCCCGAACAGGGTCTCGTAGCAGCGCTGGGCACGATCGAGGTCGACGGTGGGGATCTCGAACCAGGAGGGAACGTTGGGGTTGAGCATGGCGGCGGGTCCTGAAGGGCGTGCGGATTGCACGCGAACAGGATGCCGGTGGGCTGCTGTCAGCGTGCTGTCAGCAGTGACGGGAAGGGGTTCATTTGTTTGCAGGTGAACCTGCCCGTCTGCCTTGGAGACCTGTTCCTCTATATTCCCGGCATCGACCAGCGAGGCGCGCGTTGCCGAATCTGGACCCTCAGGATCACGAGACGAGTGTGCGTGTTTGGGGGGTAGTGCGACAGGCTGGAATGGGATTCCGAAACCCATGAGAGTCGTTTCTGATACCGTGCTGCTCCATGCAGGGGGAACTCGACATGGGCAAGCTGATCCGCAATGCCGTATTCGCTCTGGCGCTTCTTCCCGCGACCGCCTTGGCTGCGCCGTATTTCATGGGCGTGGTGCAGATCGCTGTGCCGGCCGGATTCGAAGGGCCTGTCACGCAGCAGCCCGATTCGAAGAGCACGGTCAGCACCTTCGTCAAGCGCTATCCGCACGACACCCGTGGCACATTGCTCGAGATCACGACATACGAAGTCGGCGCGCAGCTCAAGTCGATGCCGGAATCCATGCGGACTTCCACGACGGACGCCTATCTGAAGCAGATGCTCGACGGTGTCGCGAAAAAGCGCGATTCGTTCAAGACCTCGCCCACGGCGCATATCCGGATGAGCGGTGTGCTCGCCTCCCGCGAGGCATGGAGCGGAGTCGTCCAGGGTCAGAACATGTCGGGGACGATGTACTGCGCAATCCTCGGCGGTGTCGTCGTGTTCTTCCACACCCAGGACTTCGACGACGCACCCGCGGACAACCGCGCGCAGGCTGTTCGGGCCATCGAATCGGTCGCTTTCAAGCGGGAGCGGGACTGAGGGGTTCTGTTGACGCCATCAGTCGCATGTAGCCTTGACAGTAGAGCCTGCGAGCCAAAGAGGATTGCGCTTCATCCGGGCCACGATACTGCGGTCAGCCCGTGTAGACACCCCAGATCTCGACCGTGTCCCACATGCCATGCACGAACATCAGCGGTAACAGGTTGCGGCCGCCGGCGAGATAGGCGATGCCAAGCATCAGTCCGAAGAACGCTGCATGTGCGCATGCCACGGCGCCGCCGTAGAAATGCAGTGAGCCGAACAGCATGGCCTGTCCGAGCACTCCGAAGGCCAATCCCATCGGCCCACCGCCAAAGAGGGTAGCGAGGCGATTGAGCAGGAAGCCGCGGAACAGGGCTTCCTCGCAAAAGCCGCCGACCACCCAGGCGATGCCCAGCCATGGCAGCGTGGCCGCAAGATGGCCGTGGATGTATGCGAGAAAGTCGGCCGGTTGCGGTGTCGCTGGCAACCACGCGGCCAGCAACGACGCCACCCCGGGCGACAGCAGTGTCAACGCGCCGTATGTCCCGACTCCAACGATGATCGCGCGAGTCCACGATGAGTGTCGACACAAGCCAAGACCGCTCCATCGCTCGCCGCGCCGTCGCAGCAACCACCAGGCGACCAGGAAGCCACCGATCGGACGCATGATCACCGGCGTGTTGTCGCCGATGCCGAGCGCCGGATACAGCCACAGCCGACAGATCGCCCAGGCAAGCACGATCACCGCGAGAACCGCGCCTATTTCGAATGCGGCTTGTCGGTTGGCTGGCGCGCGCTCCATGGGTCGGTACGCCCGCACTATCAGCCAGCCTTCCGCAGCAATCCGACCACGTCCTTCCATGCCACCGGCTCCTGGTGCATCGCATACACCGTATCGACGACCAGATGCTCGCGCTCCACCGCCTGCTGCACCTCGTGCATCAGTTCGGGGTCGTAGAGGGTGTGCTGGTCGGGGTCGATGACCAGGGTGTCGCTGGCATAGAGCAGGTGGTGTTCGGGGAAGTACACCATGTACTGGCGCTCGGTCGACGCGCCGCGCAGGGGAATCAGCTGCATGCGGTTGGCGCCGGCGCCTATCTGTGTCTTGTCGGATACGATCCGCCAGTCCGGCGATTTCCTCGTTAGCTGCAACGCATCCGGATCGATCGCGTGCGGCGCGGCGACGATGCGATCAAGGAGTGCCCGGTTCAGGTCGAGGATGTAGATCGGGATCCCTTGCGCGACGTCGTAGCGGATGCCGCCGGTATGCGGCCACGAATCGGATGTCGACAGTACCGCCTTGATCGGCAGCGTCGGATAGAGTTTCCTGGCTTCCTCGAAGAGGCCCTGAGTGTAGGCGCCCGAGATCGGCGTCTCCAGGATCACCACGCCGTCGTCCTGGCGCACGATCGTCGTGTTCCACGAGCCCGGATACAGACTGACGCCATCTGCGAGCTGCGCCTGCTTGTCCGACTTGAACGACCGTGCCCAGCCTTTGCCCTGCGCGCTCTGTTGCGCGACCTTCGGATCGAGTGCGAAGTGTTCGGCGTCGATCGGCGGATTGAACTGCACGTCGATCGCCTCGCTGGATTTCCAGAGCAGGCCGTTGCGCTCGACGACTTCGTTGGACGGATATTCGACACCCGAAGCGAACTTCCAGTTGTCCCAGTAGACGCGTTGCTGCGTATCGCCCCAGAAATACCAGAAGTCGCGAAACTGCTGGGTGGTCTCGATCGCATCGGGCAGGTGGTTGTGCGCATTGAGCAATACCCGCACCGGCACGCCGTTCCAGGTGAACGCGATCGCCACATGTGGCGTGGAGCGAAGCATCTGCGTGCCGTCGTAGTGCAGGTCTTTGGCATCGGCGGCCGACATCAGCACGCGAAGCGGCCCCAAAGCGAGCGCCTGTCGCGCATCGTCGATGGAAGCCAGCCCGCAGGGGCTGTCGCCCTTGGGATCGTGGTAGCCGCCGCCTGCCGAGGTGACGATCAGACTCTGATCGGAATCGGCCTGATGCGGATCGGCTTCCGGCCAGACACTGTGACTGTCGTCGCGCAGGCGACCGTTCGCGAAATCGAGCACGAGCTTGTCGCGCTGATAGGACGTGATGAAAGGCGACTGCCGATAGGACTGCTCCGCCAGCACGGTGTGCCCGACTACATCGAGCGCGACGCTGCTGATGCCGGCGAGCTTCTGCCGACCGCCCATGGCGTCGAGCGCACGTGCGACGCATTGGCTCGCGGTCGCGTCGGCGCAGCCGGGTCTCTCGTCTGCCAGCGCGGGGTGACTGACGACACCGCCCAGCGCGCACAGCGCGACGGCGAAACCCGGAGATCGGAAGGAAGTGTGCATGTTGAGCCATAGTTTCGGGATATCGGCCAACGTAGTCCTGTACCGGCTGGGCTGCGCGAGCCAGAAGTCATGCCGAGCCAGGCCCTCCCCTACAAGGGGGCGATAAGGGGTCAGGACTTTTCTGGATCGTCATTGACCAGCTTCGCTGTCGAAGGTGCGCTCCGCTCTTTCCTGGCCGCGATGCTGATATGGCACATCGTGATATATTTGCGGAAGCAGCCACATCATGTGTGCCATGTCTCCTGTCCGTATCCCCTCCGCGCCGCTCGGCAAGTTCGATTTCGAGACTCTGTCGGCGTTCCGGTTCCAGCTCACCAGCTTCCTGCGTTTCAGCGAGCGTGCGGCGAAGCGGGCGGGATTGG
>DATHOV010000489.1:0-4015 GCA_035484515.1 Lysobacteraceae bacterium | reverse complement strand
TTCTCGACGATTGCGGCCAGATCGCAACGCACCAGGTGAAGGCGGAAGACGCCCAGACTGATGCTCAACAAATCGTCGAGTTCGTCGGCGACCTGCAGCAACAGGCTCGTCTGGCGCTCGATGGTCCTGCCGAGTTCGTTCAGCTGGGTGGGCAGCGGTGCCGACCCTTCCAACATGCGTGCAGCCAGCTGGAGGGGTCCGATCGGACCACGCAAATCATGCGCCAGCCTTCCCAGCCACAGATCGGCTGGGGGAATCTGGTCGGCCTGCCGGATTTCAGAGACGGGCTGCATCGTCATCGCGAGGCTTCCATGTCGGCAACAACACCCCCGATGCGCTTCCTGCGCAAGGAGCCAAACCGCTGGCGTGGAGTGATGGTTTCATTCTTCACCACGCTTGCAGGATGGGGCCTGAACAATCTCCAGTCGTCCTGCATTCCCTGGATTCATGCGTGCAGGAAAAGACAATGCCGTTGCGTTGCTGGCACGAGAGGCGGCCGATGAAAGCGGGCAGAGCGAGTCCTTCTGCGGGGTTCTGGATCGCTGTCTGCGCGGGAAGGCGCAGCTCATGGCCGAACGCTTAATGCGATGTTATGAAGAGTTCCGCGATTGCGCATTGATTCATTTCGTTCGGACGATAGTGAGCCTCGGGGATGCGGCCGTTCGCCTTCGTTGAACGGGCGTCTCCGAACAGCAGAAATGCGGCATCAACCCAAGGAGTTCACCCATGAAGGACCAGAACGCAAAGCAGATCGACCGCGCCAACGAGATTCGCGAGGATGCGGCAAAGCAGGCCGGCAAGCAGCTCGACAAGGCGGACAAGAACTTCGCCAAGGCCGACAGGGATGCGGCCCATGATCGCGC
Source organism: Lysobacteraceae bacterium (assembly GCA_035484515.1). GTDB lineage: Bacteria > Pseudomonadota > Gammaproteobacteria > Xanthomonadales > Xanthomonadaceae > SZAS-103. Next base: position 3,152 of record DATHOV010000489.1, on the reverse strand, counting down.
GAAGGGCTACGAGAAGGCGGCGAAGGAATCCGACAGCGACGATGCGAACAAGGATATGAACAAGGCCGACAAGAATTACGTCAAGGATGAGACGAAGGCCATCAAGGAACAGGAAAAGGGCTACGACAAGGCCGCCAAGGACCTGGGCGAGAAAGCGGAAGCGAAAGCCAAGAACCGCGATCCGATGACCGATGCGCCCGGCTCGCACCCGGTCGGCACGGGCGTGGGTACGCTCGGAGGCGCAGCGGCTGGTGCGGCGGCTGGTTCGCTTGCGGGCCCCGTGGGCACGGCAGTCGGCGGCGTGGTGGGCGCGATTGTTGGCGCAGCGGCGGGCCACAGTGCTGGCGAGGCGATCAACCCGACCGTCGAAGAAGCCTATTGGCGCAGCGCATACGGCAAGGAACCGTACTTCAACAACAAGTACACCTTCGATGACTATGCGCCTGCCTATCGCGCCGGATTCATGGGCCGCGACGAGTACCGCGATCTGTCCTGGGACAAGGCCGAACCGCGCCTGGCCTCGAAATGGGAGAGGGTCAAGGGCTCATCCCGCCTGAAGTGGGATCAGGCGCGTGACGCCACGCGCGCCGCCTGGCAGCGTGCGGAACAGTCCCGATCCTGAGTTTGATCCATCAAGTCGCATGTGGCAACGATGGGCACGATCACGTGCCCATCGTTTTGTCGGCCGCATGTAGCTGGACGTGTTCCCGATTCCACTGGTCGATAGCTTCGGCGAACGCCCCAAAGAAAGTATCTATCGCAGGGATGCAGAACCTGGCGCATCTGACGCGACGTTCATCATCCGCGCATGACGGCTGAATCAGCTCTTCTAGCTGGAGCTCTTTTTGCCCGCTTTCTTCTTTCCGCCGCCATCCTGCTTGTTGACGGTGGCCCAGGCGATGCGCTTGGCGACTGTCGAAGAACGGCCTTCCTTCTTTTCGCTGTCTTCGATGTGCTCGGCCTGGCGTTTCTGCTTGTCCGTATAGCTCGACTTGTCTCCGCGTGGCATGGCGCCTCTCCTTGGCGTGGCCGATCGGCATTGAAGGGCAGCGGCGATGCCGCCGACTGCCCGTGGTCTATCAGCCGTTCGCAGCCTTGCGCGCGGCCTTCTCCTGTTTCTTGTCTTCCTTGCGGACCTCGTCGCTGGCCTTGCCGACCGCATTCTGGATCTTGCCCGCGTTCTTCTCGAGATTGCCGGCGATCTGCTTGCCCGTGTTGCCGGTCACCTTGCCGATCGTTTCCTTCACGGCGCCCTTGACTTCGTGCTTGAGTCCCTCGGTGCGATTCTTGTCCATGATGTGAAGCTCCTTGTGCCTGCACGATGCAGGTGAAGCGATCTTAGATGCGTTGCCTGAGAGCGGACTGAATGGCGCCGAACTGCGTGTCGTCGTTCAGGGCTTCATTCGCGGTGAAGGCGCTGAAAGGAAAACAGCTTCTGGCAGGGATGCCGCCTGCCCCGCAGAGTGTCCAGCAGGATTTGCGCGCCGATGACGCTGTAGGTGATGCCATTGCCACCGTAGGCCATGGCGAAATGCACGCGGCCGCCGTGCTGCGGATGCGGCCCGAAGAAGGGCAGTCCGTCCCGGGTTTCCGCGAAGGTGCCGACCCATGCGAAGGCTCTGCGCAACGACAGGTCAGGCAGCAATTGGGCACACCGACGTTCAAGCTGCGTGACCTTCGCCGGCATTCGTCGATCCCGACGTTCCGGCACATCCATGTTGTCGTCCTGGCCTCCGACGATCAAGCGGCGGTCCGATGTCGTGCGCAGGTAGATGTAGGGGCGAGCAGATTCCCAAACCAGCAGATCTCCGGAAAACGAAGTTTCATGGACAGGTTCGCTGATGAAGGCATACGTGCTTCGGTTTCGCGCCACACGATCGTCGAGATAACGCTGGCATTCGTATCCGGCAGCAAGCACCAGATGCTGGCATCGGATGGTCCGATCGTCCGCGGTGGTCGCCACGACGCAGCCGCGATGGGTTCGGAATCGCTCCAGCGGCGTACGGCCGTGGACCCGGCCCTTGCGGCGGTTCACCCGTGCCAGCAGACCATGGGTCAGCTGGTAGGGATCGACGCGAGCCGCAACGGGCGTCAACAATCCAAGCGGTGCCCGGACGCCGTATCCCTCGCGAAGCCCCGGCTCCTCGAGAGTGAGAACCTCCAGGCCGTTCGCACGACGAAGACTGCCTTCCCGACGCAAGCGACGCACATGCCGTTCGCGGCTGGCGAGATAGAGGCTGTCGGCCATCGCGAAGTCCACGTCGGGCATCTCGTCCGCCAACGCATGAAGCCGATGCACGGCCTGCTCGCAGGCGCGATAGGCGAGCACCGCATTCGTCATTCCCACCTGCGTGGCCAGATCCTGCAGTTCGGTATCGATCTCGTACTGGAGCAATGCAGTGCTCGCTGCGGTACTGCCCCATCCGGCTTCGCGCCGATCGATCACGACGACATTCATGCCGGTTGCCGCGAGCGTATCGGCGATGAGCGCACCGGTAATTCCGCCGCCCACCACGAGCACGTCGCAATCGACATCCTCGTCCAGTGCGGGATAGCTATGCAGCAATCCGTTCTTTGCGATCCACCACGGATGCCCACTGTACAGATCCATGTCGCCCTCCCTGGTCGACTACCGGATATTCCTCTAACGCGACTCCGATCTTCCTGCAGCGGCTCCAGCGGCACGATTGTCATTCGCGCTGTTGCGGTGATATATCCATTGGCCAATGACGGCGGTCAGCAGGATTGCCACGTTCGTGCACACGAACACCAGATTGCCCACGAGCCAGCTGTATGCCACGAACCCGGCGCTCGCCGTGACCTGGCCGACAAAAAGCCATGCCGACACACCCTGCGTGGACCGCTCGCGCCATTGGACGTACACCTGTCGTCCCAGCGTCAGCAGCAGCACGGCCGATGCGCTCCAGCCGAGCCAGTCGGCGGCTTTCATGCGAATGTCGAACGTATGCACATGATGTGCAGTGTGGAAGAAGAAACTGAACGCCACTGAAGCAGTGGCCTCCGTTTATCGGGTATTACAGAAGCGCGGCTCGAGACTGCGTTACTTTCCCGACACTGCCATGGACAAGGAACGTCCTCGTGAAACCGTCTCTGTGCGACCGGGAAAGCAGGATCGGTTGCGTCATCCCAAA
>DATHOV010000488.1:0-2620 GCA_035484515.1 Lysobacteraceae bacterium | reverse complement strand
CACTCCTTCCTCGGCGTGCCGATCCTGCGCGCCGGCAACACGCTCGGCGTGCTGGTCGTGCAGAACCGCGCCAAGCGCACCTATGTCGAGGAAGAGGTCGAAGCGTTGCAGACCACCGCGATGGTGGTCGCCGAGATGATCGCGTCCGGCGAATTGTCGGCGCTGGCGCAGCCCGGCGCCGAACCCGCGGCCCGCCACTCCCTGCACAAGACCGGCGCCATCCTGTCCGACGGCATCGCACTCGGCCATGTGGTGCTGCACGAGCCGCGCGTCGTCATCAACAACTACATCGCCGAGGACCTGCCGAAGGAAATCAAGCGGCTGGACAGCGCGCTCGCCAAACTGCGCGCCGACCTCGACCGCATGCTGGAGCGCGGCGACGTCGCCGACGGTGGCGAGCACCGCGACGTGCTGGAAGCCTACCGGATGTTCGCCAACGACCACGGCTGGTCGCACAAGCTGCACGAGGCGGTCGCCACCGGCCTCACCGCGGAAGCCGCCGTCGAACGCGTGCAATCCGACACCCGCGCCCGCATGCTGCGATCCACCGATCCCTATCTGCGCGACCGCCTGCACGACCTCGAAGACCTCGGCCACAGGCTGATGCGTCAATTGGTCGGGCAGGATCATGCGCCGTCGCGCGAACAATTGCCCGACAACGCCATCCTGATCGCGCGCGCGATGGGGCCCGCGGCGCTGCTCGACTACGACCGCAAGCGCCTGCGCGGACTGGTACTGGAGGAAGGCACCGCCAATTCGCATGTCTCGATCGTGGCGCGCGCGCTCGGCATTCCCGCGGTCGGCGAGGTACCCAACGCGCCCGGCATTGCCGACCCCGGCGACGCCATCATCGTCGACGGCACCTCGGGCGAGATCTATGTCCGCCCGTCGGCGGAAATCGAATCGGCCTATGCCGAGCGGGTGCGATTCCGCGCCCGCAGGCAGGCGCAATATTCGGCGTTGCGCGAAAAGCCCTGCGTGACCAAGGACGGCCAACCGGTCGAACTGATGATCAATGCGGGCCTTGCGATAGACCTGCCGCATATCGACGACACCGGCAGCGCCGGTATCGGACTGTTTCGCACCGAGCTGCAATTCATGGTCGGCCAAAGCCTGCCGCGCACCTCCGACCAGCTCGCGCTGTACCGCACGGTGCTGGATGCCGCGGGCCACAAGCCGGTGACCTTCCGCACGCTCGACATCGGCGGCGACAAGGCGCTGCCCTATATGGAAACCGTGATCGAGGAAAATCCCGCGCTGGGCTGGCGCGCGATCCGGCTCGGCCTCGACCGTCCGGGCCTGCTGCGTGGCCAGATCCGCGCATTGCTGCGTGCCGGCGGCGGGCGTGCACTGCGCATCATGTTTCCGATGATCACGGAAGTCGCCGAATTCGATCTCGCCAAGGCCATCGTCGAGCGCGAGCTGACCTATCTGCGCCAGCACGGCCACGCGCTGCCGGAACGGATCGACGTTGGCACCATGGTGGAAGTGCCGGCGCTGCTCTACCAGCTCGACGAACTCCTGAAGAAGGTCGATTTCGTCTCGGTGGGATCCAACGACCTGTTCCAGTTCATGTTCGCGGTCGATCGCGGCAACGCCAAGGTCTCCGAGCGATTCGACACCATGTCGGCGCCGATCCTGCGCGCGCTGCGCGACATCGTGCGCAAGGCGGAAGCGGCAAAAAAATCCGCCTCTCTGTGCGGCGAGATGGCGTCAAAGCCGATCGGCGCGCTGGCGCTGATCGCATTGGGCTATCGTTCGCTATCGCTGTCGGCGACCGCGCACGGGCCGGTGAAAGCGCTGATCCTCGACCTCGACGCCAAAAAGGCCGAGGCGATGATGACGCCGCTGCTCGATGCGCCGTCCGGCAGCGTCTCGATCCGCGAAAAACTGATCGAATTCGCCGAGGCCGAAGGACTTTCGTTGTAGCGGCGCTCTCTTCGTTCGTGCAGCGCCCTCTTCGCCATTCGAGACCGATATCATGTCAATGCTCCCTGAAGCCAAACTCGACATCCTGCTGGCGCACCACGCTTCGCTGGAGAACGAATTGCTGGGCCAGCTCAGCTCGGAAAACTACGTGCGGATCACCCGCGAGCTTGCCGAGCTCAATCCGCTCATTGACGCGGTGAAGGCCTATCGCGCCGCCAATGCCGAGGTCGCCGGCATCGACCAGCTGATCGCCGATCCGGCGATCGACCCCGAAATGCGCGGCATGGCGGAAACCGAGCGCGAGACCTTGACCGCGCGCAGCCTGGAACTGGCGCAGCAGATTCGCGTCGCGCTATTGCCCAAGGATGCCATGGACGACCGCAACGTGATGCTGGAAATCCGTGCCGGCACCGGCGGCGACGAGGCCTCGCTGTTCGCCGGCGACCTGTTCCGGATGTACGAGCGCTTCGCGGCCTTGCAGGGCTGGAAGGTCGAGGTGATCTCGGCCAGCGAAGGCACCATGGGCGGCTACAAGGAAGTCATCGCGGAAGTGCGCGGCCGCGGTGCGTTCGCCAAGCTGAAATTCGAATCCGGCGTGCACTGGGTGCAGCGCGTGCCCGACACCGAGACGCAGGGCCGCATCCACACCTCGGCCGCCACGGTTGCGGTGCTGCCCGAGGTCGAGGACGTC
>DATHOV010000487.1:0-3908 GCA_035484515.1 Lysobacteraceae bacterium | reverse complement strand
GATGTCCTCGCCGATGCTGGCCGTGCCGATCACGTCGCCGGCGCCGGACCGGAGCACGGAATTGTTCCAGCGGATGAGCCGGCGCTCGCCGGAACGCGTGAGCAACTCGTTCTCGACATGCCAGGCCGCTGGTGCGTTGGCGAGAAGCTCCGCGAACACCGGCTTCATGTCGCCCACCTCGACCGGCATGAAGGACTCGAACCAGTCCTTGCCGATCACTTCCTCCAGGCTCCAGCCGGTCAGGCGGAGCAGGTAATCGTTGCAGTAGGTGATGCGTGCTTCGCAGTCGAGCATCACCGTCACCAGATCCACGTTGTCGAGCATGTCGCTGAAGCGTCGCTCGCTTTCCCGCAAGGCCTGTGCGGCCCGCTTCTGTTCGGTGATGTCCTTGGCGATGCCGGCGATGCGGGCGATGTTTCCGGACTGGTCGTGGATCGGAAAACCCCGGGTCTCGATCCAGCGGATCGAGCCGTCCGGACGCACGATGCGATATTCGAACCTCGATTTTGCGCCCGCCAATCCCTCGCGGTACTTCTCCAGGGTCGCCACGCGGTCGTCCGGGTGGATCGCATCGGTCCACGACTCGGGTCTGGCGTAGGCGCTTTCGCAACTCAGGCCCCAGATTTCCGCGTAGGCGGGGCTGATGTACAACATCCTGCCGCCGACGGCATCGACGAGGAAGAACACGTCGATGATGTTGTCGGCCATCTGCCGGAACCGCGATTCGCTGGTGCGCAGGTTTTCCTCGGCCTTCTTTTCCGCAGTGATGTCCACATGCATCACGACGACGCCGTTCGGAAGGCCCGCAGCCAGTGGCGTCACCGTGAGCAGGAACCAGCGCTGCTGCAATGGCGTATGGCACGCGTATTCGATGGAGAAGCTCATCGCCCCGCCATCGAGGACCGAACGGATGCCGTCGGCGACGCGGTGCGCCGTCACTGCATCGGCCCCGCGGGCGCTGGCGCACATGTCGAGATAGTTGGTGCCGATCGCGTAACCTGGACCCTGGGACACGTTCGGGTCGATGAACCGCCGCCACGTCTCATTCACCGATACGATCAGTCCCTGCGCATTGAGCAGCGCGATGTGCGCCGGCAGCGCATTGAGGATCGCCGCCTGCCTGGCGGCGTCCCGGTGACGCATGTGGTCCTGCGTACGCCGCAAGGCGAACGTGCGGCCCTCATGATCGGAGACCGTATCCACCTCGCCGGAGGTCAGTTCCTCCAGGCGTTGCCCGGTCGCGTGCAGGGTCGCGATCAGCGCGGAAACCTCGTCGCTCGCGTCGGCCGAAAAGGGGGCGTGGGTGTTCATGCCGCGACCGCCTCCATCTCCAGCCCCAGCGCCTGCAGGACGACCTGGGTGTGGCTGAGCGTGCCGACGATTCTTCGAACCGGCAGCGGCGAGACCTTGAGGAGGGTCGGGGTCATGAAGATGCCTTCGGCGAGCGCACGCTTGGGCTCCTGGAAGACGTCGACGATCCTGATCTCGTGCTGGTTCGGCAGATAGGTCCGGCACAGCGCGGTGAGGTTGGCGATCGCCTGCACCGAGTTCTGGGCGTCGCCTGCGACGAACAACTGGAACCGGAAGGCGACGGGTCGGTTCGTGGCGAGATTCATGGCGTGCTCGCTTCGATCGCGGGAGCCGCTGCGTCGGCGCCGCGCAACTCGCGCATGCGGTTGTCGCCGTGGGTCAGCTCGCGCTCGTGGGTCGCGGTGGTGTGGAACAGCAACGCCTTCTCGACCTGCTTGGCGATCAGTTCGGTCTGCAGCGACTTCAGGCGCACCTCGAGCTCGGCCTCTTCGGCATCGAGCCTGACTCGTTTGAGCTTTCCGGCGACTTCGGCCATCTCGCTCGCGACGCGTTCGGCACTTTCCTTCTCCCAGCGCAGCGTGCCCATCAGCACTTCGCCGCCGGCGGTGTAGATGTCGGCCAGGGTCACGCCGTCGTTGCTGAGCACGAGTTCGCGGACCTGGTTGGAATGCGAGGTGCCGCGCGACTTGATGATCGACAGGCCGCGATTGCGCTCGCCGGCCTGTACGAGGTAGTCGACGTGGATCCAGGTGTCGGCGAGGGTGGAGATCTGCAGCGACGTGCCGCCTTCCTCGCGGTGCGAGAGTTCGTCGAGCAGGCTGGTGCACAGCAGGGTGATGCCTTCGGCCTTCGACCAGTCGACCAGCCGCTCGGCGACGCTGTGCGCGCTGAGGCCGTCGCCCGACTTCGTCCAGGTGGAGACCGGATCGATCACGACGCAACGCGCGGCATGCTCCTTCGCGAGCGTCTTGATGCGCACCAGGTAGGTTTCGGCGCTGCCGGTCACGGTGCGCGCGGAGATCATGCGCAACATCCCGCTCTCGACGTGGCGATCCAGCCGGATGCCGACCGATCCCAGGTCGCGCACGACCTCGTTCGAATCGGCGTCGAAACTCACGAACACGGTGCGCTCGCCGCGAACGCACGCCGCTTCCGCAAACGCGCCGCTCAAGGTCGTCTTGGCGGTACCGGGAAAGCCGGTTATCAGCACGGTGGCACCGCGGTAGTAGCCGCCGCCGAGCATGGTGTCGAGGCGCTCCACGCCGCTGGACACGCGCTCCTTGCTCACGTTGAGAAGACCACGCCCGAGCGGCCTGGCGACCGCGACCTCGAATCCGCGGTTGCCGATGACGAAGGGCGATTCGTTCTCGTCGAAGCTCGAACCGCGGTATTTCTGCACACGCAGGTTGCGTTGCGACACGCCGAGTACGACGCTGTGGTTGAGCATCACCGCGCAGTCCACCATGAACTGCATGAAGCCGAAAGGCTGTTCGCTGATCGGCGTCGAATTGGTTTCGTCGCCACCCGCCTTGGCGGTGATCAGCCCCGTCAGTTCGTGGGCGAGCAACCACTCGTGCAGCCGGTAGACTTCGCGCCTCTTTGCCGCCGCGTCGGGCAGCAGCGCGAGCATGATGTCGATCGCATCGAACACGATGCGCCTGGCCCCCATGGACTCGCATTCGGCCTCGAGCACTGCGAGCAGTCCGCCGAGATCGAAATTCCCCGACTGGATCAGGTCCGGCGACGGCTGGGCATCAATGAAATCGAGCTGCTTCGGCCGCAATTCGGGCAGGTTCCATCCGAAACCCTCGGCATTGGTGATGATGCGCGCCCCGGTTTCCTCGAAAGCGACGAAGATGCCCGGCTCGTTGCATTCCCTGGCGCCGTGCACGAGGAATTGCAGCGCGAAGATGGTCTTGCCCGAACCCGGGCCGCCGACCATCAGCGTCGTGCGACCGGTCGGCAAGCCGCCACCAGTGATCTCGTCGAGACCGCTGATGCCGGTAGGGGATTTCGAGCGTCCCTTGAGAACCTGAGCGAGCATCGATTTCATGTTGTTTCCTGTCGGAAAGGCATGGCGAAGCCAGCCAGCGCGCTGGCGGCTGCAAAACTTTCGTCTGGTGGCGCCACGGGAAAGGCGTTCGCGTCGCGAAGCTTGTATCGCTGCCCTCGGACCCATTGCGGGCGCGTACTTCAATGCACGGCAGCGATCGTTCCACTTGTACCACGTCGCCACACATTTCCGTAACCGCCGCGCACTTGCCGCGAAATCGCTGTTTCGACCGATTCCGTTCAGGAAGCGCCGACGATCGGCGGGTTGTGCTTCGGCAGCCTGACGAACTTCCGCGCTGCGAAAGCGCCGACTCGGACTGCCATTCCGATCAGCCCGGATGAACTGACCGATGGCAAGGAGGAGATGTGGTGGAGTGTGCTCGTGCGTGCCTGAACAGCGTGATGGCCTTCGGAATCATTTGGATAACGCGTTGCGCAACTCCGGCTCACCCTTCCTTGCTGCGGAAACTTTCCGATCGTCTCTGCATCATGCGCAGGCCGATGCCGTCTGGCAGCAGCTTGAACAGGCTCTTGATCGAACGGTT
>DATHOV010000486.1:0-2367 GCA_035484515.1 Lysobacteraceae bacterium | reverse complement strand
CCCGCGGCGCCGAAACGGACATGGACGCACTGGGTGCTCTACGACCTGCCTGCGACATCCACGGGCCTGACCGAAGGCGTGGGCGGGAGCGCACTGCCAGCGGGCACGCGCGAGGGGAAAAACGACTGGGGTCGCAGCGGTTTCGGCGGCGCCTGCCCGCCGATCGGCCGCCATCGCTACTTCCACAAGCTGTACGCGCTCGATGTCGTGCTGGGCGACCTGCATGCGCCGGATCGGCAGGCTGTGGACAAGGCGATGAAGGGGCACGTGATCGCGCAGGTGCAGCTGATCGCCACCTATGCGAAGCACCCGGGAGGTTGAGCGTTCGCTGTTTCAGCGACGGGCCATCGGCTTGCCGGTTCTTTGGCTGGTCAATGACGAGCAAGCAGCGGTGCACAGCCGATTTTGAGATGGATTCCGGTCAGCCGGACGCAGCCTTCAACGCGCCCGCGTCGCCGGCCTTCGCCAAGCGGTTGCCGCCCTCGCGCTTGGCTTCGTACATCGCCTCGTCGGCGTGGCGGATCAACTGCTGGATCTCGCTGCCGTGGTCGGGATGGATCGCGATGCCGATGCTCGATGCGATCTGCAGGCTATGCCCGGCCAGTTCGAACGGACGCGCGAGCGCGATGCGGATCTTCTCGGCGACGATCGCCGCGTCGTCCGGCCCGGGGACGTCCTGCAGCAGCACGAGGAACTCGTCGCCGCCGACGCGCCCGACCGTGTCCGAGGCGCGCAGGCATTCCCGGATCCGGCGGGCGACATCCTGCAACAGCAGGTCGCCGACTGTATGGCCGAGGGTGTCGTTGACCTGCTTGAACTTGTCGAGGTCGATGTACAGCACGGCGAGCCGCTGCCTGTTGCGCTTGGCCAGCGCGAGCGCGGCCTGCAGGCGGTCGTGGAACAGCTCGCGGTTGGGCAGGTCGGTCAGCGCGTCGTGGTGCGCCATGTGCTGCAGCAGGGTCTGGGTCTGCTTGCGCTCGATCGCGGCGGCGACCTGGGTGGACACGAATTGCAGCAACCCCTTGTCCTTCTCGGTATAGCGCACGTCGCCGCTGTAGCTCTGCACGACCAGCGCGCCGATCACGCCCTTGTGCGAGCTCAGTGGAACGCCGAGCCAGTCGATCGAGTCGCGGCCGACGATGCGGCCGATGAGGTCGAGCGGTTCGCGCGCCGTCGGCGTCACCAGCAAGGCCTTGCCGGTGCGGATCACCTGCGCGCTCAGGGTCGGGCTGATGTCGAGCCTGCGCGGGGCGGGCGGCTGGTCAAACTCGTCGACGAAGTAGGGGAAAGTCAGCTCGTCGCTCTTCGCGTCGTAAAGCGCGACGAAGAAATTGCGGGCCGGCAGCAGCCCGCCGATGATTTCGTGGATGCGCTGGAACAGGTCGAGCAGGTCCTCGGCGGTGTGGGCGGCATCCGAGATGGCGTGCAGCGCGTCTTCCATCGACTGCGCGCGCTTGACGTCGGTGATGTCGCGCGCCACCGCGACGCGCGCCTGGTCCTGTTCCGACCAGCGCGCCGACCACATGACGTGGACCACGCGTCCGTCCTTGCGGATGTAGCGGTTCTCGAAATGCGCATTCGGCGTGCCGGCACGGATCTCCTCGGCGGCCGCATTCGTCATCTCGCGATCGTCCGGATGCACCATCCCGATCATCTGCCTGCCGATCATCTCCGCTGGCGTGTAGCCGAAGATGCGCTCGCACGCCGCGCTGGCGAACACGACCTGCCCGTCGCCATCGACGACGACGATGGCGTCGAGCAGCAGGTCCAGCACGTGGGCGAGGGAGAGGTCGGCTTGTGAAGTCATGTGCAGTGCGGATTCCGGTGAAACAGCGATGCGCGAATGCGCAGCCGTAGATTTTAACCCGGATCGCGATACGCTCTCGCATACGGTTCCCGCGCCGGTTCAGGCTTGCGACCCCGGTCGCCCACGCGCGACCATGGACATGCTCCCTGCGACGGACGCCATGACAACCCGCGGACCTCATGTACGTGAGAACCAGCCTTCACTGCCGGGAATGGTCGAGCCCGTCGCGACCGATCGGCTGTTCCTCGGCCTGTTTCCAGATCAGTCCGCATTGGCGCGCATCGAGCAGGCTGCGCGTCGGCTGCCGCGGGACCTGTGTCCGTCAGCCGCTTCGCGGGCCTCGCGCTACCACGTGACCGTGCATCACCTGGGCGATTACCCCGGCCTCGCCAGCGGACTCGTCGATGCCGCATTGGCTGCGACGGCACGCATCCAGGCGGCAGCCTTCGACATCGTGCTGGATCGCGTGGCGAGTTTCCGCGGACGCCGCAAGCATCCGCTCGTGCTGCGCTGCCCGGATGAGTCGCCGGGTGTGCTCGGGTTGTGGAATGCGTCGCATG
>DATHOV010000485.1:0-6425 GCA_035484515.1 Lysobacteraceae bacterium | reverse complement strand
ATCCTCAAGTGATTCCCGGCTCTGTTTGCGGAATGCGTTGAAGCGCATTCCGCGAGACGGGAATCGGTGAGGCATGGATGCCGAACGTAGGGCGCTCCATGGATGGATCAACCGATGAAATAGATGGAATGGCGGGCCGGGAACACCGGACCGCCTTCGCCGTCTAAGGAAACTAGGTTTCAAACCACACGCCAGTAGCTCAATTGGCAGAGCAGCGGTCTCCAAAACCGCAGGTTGGGGGTTCGAGTCCCTCCTGGCGTGCCAATGAGGACAGCGGCTGGACCAAGGCGCAGGATGCGCCGGCGCGGCGGGCGCGAATCGCCCGCGACAGGCATGGCGCGGCAAGACGCGACGGCTTGGCAGGCGGCTTGCGGTTCGGGGCGACAGCCCCGATATCGCGACTATGAGAGAGCGAATGAACGCAAAAGCGGTAAGGACGGGCAAGGTCGAAATGATGGCTTCGGGCGCAGACATCGCCAAATATGCAGTCGCGGCGTTGTTGCTGGCGGCAGGGGTGTTCTGCTTCTACTGGTTCGGAGCATGGGCGACCCCGTTGCGTGGTCTGCTGGTGGCCGCAGGCTTCGTCGCTGGACTCGCCGTGTTCACCCAGACTTCTGCGGGACGGGTGATGTTGGGTTTCATGGAAGAAGCGCGGTTCGAACTGCGCAAAGTGGTCTGGCCGACGCGCGAACAATCGATTCGCATGACCGGTGTGATCATCCTCGTGATCGTGGTCATGAGCCTGTTCCTGTCGCTGATCGATTTTCTGATCGGCACCGGGATCGGCAAGCTGTTGGGTTGAGGAGCGAAACGGTTTATGTCCAAGCGCTGGTATGTGGTGCACGCCTATTCGGGCTTCGAGAAGCAGGTCGCTCAGGCGCTGCGCGAGCGGATCGTGCGTGCGGGAATGAGCGAACGCTTCGGCGACGTGATCGTGCCGACCGAAGAGGTTATCGAGATGCGCGCCGGACAGAAGCGCAAATCCGAGCGCAAGTTCTTCCCGGGCTATGTGCTCGTGCAGATCACCACGCATGACGAGGCCGGTATTCCGCGCATCGACAACGAGAGCTGGCACCTCATCAAGGAGACCTCGAAGGTGATGGGCTTCATCGGCGGCACCGCCGAGCGTCCGCTGCCTATCAAGGACGAGGAAGCCGACGTGATCCTGCGCCGGGTGCAGGACGGCACCGAGAAGCCGCGTCCGAAGGTGCTGTTCGAGCCGGGCCAGCTGGTGCGCGTCACCGATGGCCCGTTCAACGACTTCAATGGCACGGTCGAGGAAGTCAACTACGACAAGAGCCGCGTGCGTGTGGCTGTTTCGATCTTCGGCCGGTCCACGCCGGTGGAATTGGAGTTTGGTCAGGTAGAGAAGGCGTAAGGGCGTGAATTGTGAATGGTGAATTGTCAGGGGCCAAAGCTCCTGCGATTCACGATTCACGATTCACGATTTTCAACCAAGGGAGGAGTCCCGCAGCCCGCGCATGGCGTGCAGACGTTCGAACTCCAGGAGTAAACAACCATGGCAAAGAAAGTAGTCGGATACATCAAGCTGCAGGTCAAGGCCGGGCAGGCCAATCCGAGCCCGCCGGTCGGTCCTGCGCTGGGCCAGCGCGGCCTTAACATCATGGAGTTCTGCAAGGCCTTCAATGCGGCCACGCAGAAGATGGAGCCTGGCATGCCGATACCGGTGATCATCACCGCGTATTCGGACCGCACGTTCACCTTCATCACCAAGACGCCGCCGGCGTCGATCCTGCTCAAGAAGGCCGCCGGTATCACTTCGGGCAGCAAGCGTCCGAACACCGAGAAGGTCGGCAAGGTCAGTCGCAAGCAACTCGAGGACATCGCCAAGGCGAAAGAGCCTGATCTGACTGCGGCTTCGCTCGATGCGGCGGTTCGCACGATCGCAGGTAGCGCCCGCAGCATGGGCCTGGTGACGGAGATCTGACATGAAGATCAGCAAGAAGTACAAGGCAATGAGCAGCGCTGTCGTTCCGGGCAAGGCCTATGCGATCGATGAAGCGTTGAAGATCGTCAAGGACAGTTCCAAGCGCAAGTTCGTCGAGTCCGTCGACGTCGCCGTGCGCTTGGGCGTGGACGCGAAGAAGTCCGATCAGCAGGTGCGCGGTTCGACCGTGCTGCCCGCCGGCACCGGCAAGACCGTGCGCGTCGCAGTGTTCTGCCCTCCGGGCGAGAAGGCTGAGGCGGCGAAGGCCGCTGGTGCCGACGTGGTCGGTATGGACGATCTCGCCGAGAAGATGCAGGCAGGCGATCTGAATTACGATGTCGTGATCGCCACGCCGGACGCGATGCGCGTGGTCGGCAAGCTCGGCCAGTTGCTCGGTCCACGCGGCTTGATGCCGAACCCGAAGGTCGGAACGGTGTCTCCGGACGCTGCCGGCGCGGTCAAGAACGCGAAGGCGGGTCAGGTGCGTTACCGCACCGACAAGGCCGGTATCATCCATTGCACCATAGGCAAGGCCAGCTTCGAGGCCGATGCGCTCAAGGGCAACCTGCACGCGCTGTTGCTCGACCTGCTCAAGGCCAAGCCGGCCGCGTCGAAGGGTCAGTTCCTGCAGAAGATCTCGCTGTCCTCGACGATGGGCGTGGGTGTTCTGGTCGACCAGGCGAGCTTGACGCTGAAGTGACGAATTGACCCGCGCGCAGGGCGCGCGACTTTGTCAATTCGTCATCCCGCGAAGGCGGGGATCGCTCTTGATCCATCCTGATGGACTAGGGCGATTGACCAGCTTCGCTGTTTGAGAGCGATTCCCGCCTTCGCGGGAATGACGATTCAAAGGTGACGACCTAGCGGTCGTCATCGAGTGCGAATTTTGAGGGCATCGTCAAGGAATCCGATTCCAAAGCGATTGCCATCAAAGACCGCAGGTGCGGTCAGCGCCTATCGACGACGGGCATGGAGGCTCGTTTGGCAAGGATTCGCCGTCGATGGAAGCGGGATTGCTCAATCCGTTCCGCAAGGGACAGCCTGCATAGATGGTAGCCGACCCCTCCAAAGGATCTTGGAACGGCCACCAGCGGAGACCGCAAGGTCTCCACCGCTTCACGGCATCGTTCATCGATGCCGTGAAGCGTGTCGGACCGCCTTGGGGAGGTTCCCATGGCGGAATGTGTTTCGGAGGAATGCAATGGCTCTGAATCTGTCACAGAAAGAAGAAGTCGTTGCCGAACTGGCGGAAGTGGCCAAGACCGCACTCTCCCTGGTTGCCGCCGAGTACGCGGGTCTCACGGTCGGTCAGTTGACCGATCTGCGGAAGAAGGCGCGCGCCAATGGGGTCTTCGTGAAAGTCGCGAAGAACACCCTAGTGTCGCGTGCAGTGGAAGGAACCGACTACCAGTGCGTCCAGGACGCGCTGACCGGTCCCCTCCTGTATGCCTTCTCCAAGGAAGACCCTGGTGCCGCCGGCCGCTTGGTCAAGGAGTTCGCCAAGGCCAACGAGAAGTTCAAACCGAGGCTGGTTTCGATCGGCGGCAAGGCGTACCCGGGCACCCACGTGGATGTCCTCGCCTCGCTGCCGACCCGCGATCAGGCCCTGTCGATGCTTCTCAGCGTCATGGTCCAGCCCGCCACCATGCTGGTGCGCGTGCTGTCCGAGCCTGCTTCGCAGATCGCCCGCGTGACCCAGCGCGTCGCGGAAAGCAAGCAGGCCGCCTGATCCATTCGTTCGGCAATCCCATCGAAAACCTTTAGCCGTTTTATCAGGAGTAAGTTATGTCGTTGACCAATGAGCAGATCATCGAAGCGATCTCCAGCAAGTCCCTCGTCGAGGTGATGGAACTGGTCCGTGCGATGGAAGAGAAGTTCGGCGTGTCCGCCGCCGCCCCGGTCGCCATGGCCGCCGGCCCGGCCACCGCCGCTGCCGCCCCCGTCGAGGAGCAGACCGAGTTCACCGTCGTGCTGGAAGCGGCCGGCGAGAAGAAGGTCGAAGTGATCAAGGTCGTCCGCGCGATCACCTCGCTGGGTCTGAAGGAAGCCAAGGACCTCGTCGAAGGCGCCCCGCAGACCGTCAAGGAAGGCGTCAACAAGGCCGACGCCGAGAAGTTCAAGAAGGACCTCGAAGCTGCTGGCGCGAAAGTCAAGGTCAAGTGACGCAATGGCGCGCTCGCGCATAGCGCGAGCGCCTTTGCCATTGCGTCATCCCCGCGCAGGCGGGGATCCAGCTTCATGGATTTGATCTGTCGGTGATTTTTTGAAAAGAAGTTCCAATGAATTCCCGCCTCGGCGGGAATAGCAGGAACACCCGAGGCTGGGAGCGCAAGCTCCCGGCCTTTGGCCGTTGTTGAAACACAGGCAGCAAAAGTCGGCAGTTGGAAGTAGCGGGAGAGGGCGTGCTGGTGCCGGCAATACCAGCGACTTCCAACTGGCAATTTTCCTTTCCCAGATCCGCCGCGAGGCGGATCGCGCAGACCCCAAGGGCGGTTAGCACATCATGACAACGTATTCGTTCACCGAAAAGAAGCGCATCCGCAAGGACTTCGGCAAGCGCCGGACGATCCTCGAGGTTCCCTTCCTGCTTGCGATCCAGGTCGACTCGTACCGCGAGTTCCTGCAGATCGACATCCCCGCGAACAAGCGCGAGGACAAGGGCTTGCACGCGGCGCTCAAGTCGGTGTTCCCGATCACCAGCTATTCCGGCAACGCTGCACTCGAATACGTGAGCTACCGCCTCGGCGAGCCCGCATTCGACGAGCGCGAGTGCCGCAATCGCGGTCTGTCCTACGGCGCGCCGCTGCGCGTGACCGTGCGCTTGGTGATTTACGACCGCGAGTCGCCGAGCAAGGCGATCAAGTACGTCAAGGAGCAGGAAGTCTACATGGGCGAACTGCCGCTCATGACCGACAACGGCACCTTCATCGTGAACGGCACCGAGCGCGTGATCGTCTCGCAGCTACACCGTTCGCCGGGTGTGTTCTTCGACCACGACCGCGGCAAGACGCACAGCTCCGGCAAGCTGCTGTACTCCGCCCGCATCATCCCGTATCGCGGCTCTTGGCTGGACTTCGAGTTCGACCCGAAGGACGGCCTGTTCACACGCATCGACCGTCGCCGCAAATTGCCGGCGACGATCCTGCTGCGCGCCCTCGGCTACAACAACGAGGAGATGCTGCGTGCGTTCTTCGAGATCAACACCTTCCACATCAACAAGCAGGAAGGCGTCGAGCTCGAGCTGATCCCCGAGCGCCTGCGCGGTGAAACCCTGAACTTCGACCTCGTCGCCGGTGGCAAGACCATCGTCGAGGCCGGCAAGCGCATCACCGCGCGCCACGTCAAGCAGCTTGAGCAGGCGAAGATCGCCGCGCTGGAAGTGCCCGACGACTACCTGATGGGCCGCATTCTCGCGCACGACGTGATCGACACGAAGACCGGCGAGTTGCTCGCTTCGGCAAACGACGAGATCAACGAGACCCACCTCGAGAAGTTCCGCAAGGCCGGCATCGCGAGCGTCGGCACGCTGTGGGTGAACGACCTCGACCGCGGCGCCTACATCTCCAATACCCTGCGCATCGACCCGAGCAAGACCCAGCTCGACGCCTTGGTCGAGATCTACCGGATGATGCGTCCGGGCGAGCCGCCGACCAAGGACGCCGCGCAGAACCTGTTCTACAACCTGTTCTTCACCTTCGAACGCTACGACCTCTCAGGCGTGGGCCGGATGCAGTTCAACCGCCGCGTCGGCCGCAAGGAAGTCATCGGCTCCAACGTGCTGTACGACGCCAAGTACTTCCGCGAGCGCACCGACGAGGTCGCGAAGAATCTGGTCAAGACCTACGGCGACACGTCCGACATCCTCGACGTGATGCGCGTGCTGTGCGAGATCCGCAACGGCCGCGGCACGGTGGACGACATCGACCACCTCGGCAACCGTCGCGTGCGTTCGGTCGGCGAGATGGCCGAGAACGTGTTCCGCGTAGGCGTCGTGCGCGTCGAGCGCGCGGTGAAGGAGCGCCTGTCGATGGCCGAAGCCGACGACCTGACGCCACAGGAACTCATCAACGCCAAGCCGGTCGCGGCGGCGGTGAAGGAGTTCTTCGGCTCCTCGCAGCTCAGCCAGTTCATGGACCAGAACAACCCGCTGTCGGAAGTCACCCACAAGCGCCGCGTATCGGCGCTCGGCCCGGGCGGCTTGACCCGCGAGCGCGCAGGCTTCGAAGTGCGCGACGTGCATCCGACTCATTACGGCCGCGTCTGCACCATCGAGACGCCGGAAGGCCCGAATATCGGTCTGATCAACTCGCTCGCGACCTATGCACGTATCAACAAGTACGGCTTCATCGAGAGCCCGTACCGCAAGGTCGTCGACGGCATCATCACCGACGAGGTCATCTACCTCTCCGCCATGGAAGAGGGCCGTTACTCGATCGCCCAGGCGAACACGCCCGTCGACGACAAGAACCTGGTGCTG
>DATHOV010000484.1:0-9660 GCA_035484515.1 Lysobacteraceae bacterium | reverse complement strand
AGGTTGCTCACCATCGTCGCGCGGCGCTCCTCGTCGAGATCGGCCAAGCCCTTTTCCTTGAGCTGCGCGAGCGCCATCTCGACCATGCTGACCGCGCCGAACACGATCCTGGTCCGCGCCGCGACCACGGCGTCGGCCTGTTGGCGCTGCAGCATCGCCTGGGCGATCTCGGGCGCGTACGCGAGGTGGCTGATGCGCGCGTCGATGACCGATACACCGGCCTGCGCGAGGCGTTCCTTCAACTGCTCCATCAGGTGCTGGCTGATCTCGGCCTGATGGCTGCGCAGCGATATGGTCTTCGGATCGTCGTGGTTGTCGTAGGGATAGCTCGTCGCCATCTGGCGCAGCGCTGACTCGGACTGGATGTGCACGTAGCTCTCGTAGTCGTCCACGTTGTACACGGCCTCAGCCGTGTCCACAACCTGCCAGACGATCACCGCGCCGATCTCGATCGGGCTGCCCTGCAACTCGTTGACCTTGATCTTGCTGCTCTCGAAGTTGCGGATGCGCAGGCTGATCTTCCTGACCGCGTAGAACGGATTGGTGAAGCGCAGGCCGGCCTGGCGCGCCGAGCCGACATACTTGCCGAACAGGCTGAGCACCGCCGCCTGGTTCGGCTCGATGTTGAAGAAGCCGCCGAAGCAGACCATCAGAACGATGCCGAGCAGGATCGCGGCTCCGGTTCCGAGCGCTTCGTTCGCGGCCGCGGCGCTGAGGCCGAACCCGATGTCGCAGACGAGCAGGGCGAGGATCACGATCAGGGTCGGTATGCCGGAAGTGGTGTTGGTCTCGCGCTCGTTCATGGTCCTGTCTCCAGTGTTCGATGCAGTCCACGCGGGAATCGGCGTGGCGCGAGCGGAAAGGCCGTCGCGTGAAAATAAGATATCAAAAAGATATCAAATTTCAAGAGTTTTATAAAAACCAACCGTGTAGCTATCGAATGCAAACGATTTCAATGGCTTGCAGAAACATCCATCTGACGATAGGCCGTCAGGTCTCGTCGCCGATGTGGTTCGCGCTGCTGGTGAGCCGTAACGTAAGTGTCTCGACCCAGGCCGGTAGAATGCAGGCCTTCCCCGTTTTGCGACCCTCCATGACCGTGATCGATACCGCTCCCGCAGATGCCGCTTCGGCCGACTCCGCTTCGGCCGATTCCGTTTCCATTGGCACGCCCCTGACACGAGGGGCTCTGCGCGTGCTCCTGCTCGGCTCGGGCGAACTCGGCAAGGAGGTCGCGATCGAGCTGCAGCGCTTTGGCGTGGAAGTCATCGCCGCCGATCGTTACGACAACGCACCCGCGATGCAGGTCGCGCATCGCTCGCACACCCTCAACATGCTCGACCCGGTCGCGCTGCGCGAGTTGATCGCGCGCGAGCGACCGCACCTGGTCGTGCCGGAGATCGAGGCGATCCACACCCAGACCCTGGTCGAGCTCGAGCGCCTGCACCACCAGAATGTGATCCCGACCGCGCGTGCGGCGCTGCTGACGATGGATCGCGAGGGCATCCGCCGACTCGCTGCCGAGACGCTGGGCCTGCCGACTTCGCCGTATCGCTTCGTGGATACGCTCGAAGAATACCGCGAGGCGGTTGCGGCGATCGGCCTGCCTTGCGTGGTGAAACCGGTCATGTCGAGTTCGGGCAAGGGCCAGAGCACCGTGCGTTCGACCGCGGACATCGACAAGGCCTGGGACTATGCGCAGAGCGGTGGACGCGCGGGGCAGGGGCGCGCGATCGTCGAGGGCTTCATCGATTTCGACTACGAGATAACTCTGCTGACCGTGCGCCATCGCGACGGCACCAGCTTCTGCGACCCGATCGGGCACCTGCAGATCGACGGCGACTACCGCGAAAGCTGGCAGCCGCAGCCAATGAGCCCAATGGCGCTGGATCGGGCGAGGTCGATCGCGTCCACCGTGACCGCGAACCTCGGTGGCTACGGCCTCTTCGGCGTCGAACTGTTCGTGAAGGGCGACGACGTGTGGTTCTCGGAAGTCTCGCCGCGGCCGCACGACACCGGCCTGGTCACCCTGATGTCGCAGGACCTTTCCGAATTCGCATTGCACGCGCGCGCGATCCTCGGCCTGCCGATCCCGCGCATCGAGCAACGCGGACCATCGGCATCGTGCGCCGTGCTCGCGCACGGCCACGGCGTTCCGATGTTCGGCAACATCGATGTGGCGCTGGCAGAACCGGACACCGCACTGCGCCTGTTCGGCAAGCCGCGCGTGGAAGGGCATCGCCGCGTCGCGGTTACCCTGGCCCGCGCCGACTCCATCGAGCAAGCGCGTGCGAAGGCGCGCGACGCTGCCGCTGCGCTCCGCGTCGAACTCGTGGCGGCTTCATGAAGCGAGGTATCGAATGACCGACCAGACCCTCTACGCGGTGTTCATCCATCACGGCGCGCTCGAGGCGCTGGGCGAGGCGATCAAGCCCTATCTGAGCGACGGCCCGCACGGCAAGCACATCGTCTGCCGCGAGATCGACAGCGGTGGCGCGTTCTTCGAGATGGTGCTCGAAGGCACCACGCCCGAAGGCAAGAAGATCGAACTGGAACTGATGATCCCGTCGAACATGGTGCAGATGGTGGTCTCGACGCACAGCGACGAAGCCTTCGGTTTCCATCACGGCCGCGACCCTGCGGATGCGATGCGGACCAGACGGAAGGCTGCGGCACCTGCGAAGCCGGCAACGCGCGATCCTCTTCCAAACGAAAAGACCGTCGAACCGCCCGTTGCGAGCAAGACGCTGCCACCGATCGAGGGATGACCCGGAACCCGATCATGGCGTTGCCGCATGGTCATGCGAAGGGGCAATCCGCGCAGATTCGGCAGCTTTGGCATTCAAGGAAGCCTCGATCGCGTCGCGATGCAACTTCATCACGCTGCGATGCAACTTCATCGCCGCGTGATGCAACATGATCGCGTCGTGACGAAACATGATCGCGTTCGCCGGCTGCACTTCGCGCCGCGAATACACCCGGTCGGCGCGCGATGAAGGTTCATCGCAACGCGATGCAACATCATCGCACCGCATGAAAGGCGCATCGCATCGCGACGAAACATGATCGCGCGGTGATGCAACTTCATCGTGACGTATTGATGCTTCCTCACGCCGCGATGATGTTTGCTCACGTCGTGATGCAACCTGATCGCGCTCGTCTACGCATGATGGCGACTCGATGCGGGTTCATTGCGACGCATGGAAGGTTCATCGCGATGCGATCAAGTATGATTGCATCGCAATGAAGCTGCATCGCAACGCGATGAAGGTGCCAAAATTCGCGATGAAGTTTCATCGCGTGGCGATGACGCAGCAATCCGCTGGCTGTGGCTCGCATCCGCCCGCAAGCGACCCGCGACCGTGCGCGACCGACCCGTTCGCCAGCTCGACACGCACGGCTGCACGCAGGATCGAACAGATCCCCGGCACACCGCCCTTGGCGTGTCCCGGCCACTGCATGACTGTTTCCTTGCCCCGTCGCGACGGCGGATCCGTCGCGTGGGAGAAGGATGGGACATGGGCGGCTCGTGGGATGAGACTGCGGCGCGACGTTTCAGCCAGGATGGACCGGATCATCGATCCATGCCGCTACAATTCCCGCCACACCGACCCATCCAGCACCTGCAACGGCCGGAAGCGCGACTTGTAGTGCATCTTCGGATGGCTGTCGATCCAGTAGCCGAGATAGATGTACTCGCGTCCGGTGCGAAGCGCCCAGGCGACCTGGCGCAGGATGGCGAGGGTACCGAGCGAACGCGCGCATTCGTCGGGATCGAAGAAGGTATAGACCGCCGACAGCGCGTCGTGCGTGGTGTCGGTGACGGCCACCGCCAGCAGACGATCGTCGAGGAGCAGTTGCATGAAGCGCGTCGGGCTCCACGGACTGGCGACGAAACGGTCGAAATCGTCCTCGTCGGTCTCGGCCATCGGGCCGTCGCCGTGGCGGGCGTACAGGTAGCGTCGGTAGAGCGCGAACGTTTCCGGCGTGCGCAGCGGCAGCGCCATGCGGTCGATCACATCCGTATTGTCGCGCAGGCAGCGGCGCTGGCTGCGGTCGGGGCGGAAGTCGCACACGCGCAGGCGCACGGGCACGCAGGCCCTGCACGCCGGGCAGTTCGGCCGGTACACATGCCCGCCGGAGCGGCGGAAGCCCTGCGCCAGCGCGCCCGGATAGGCCCCGGCCAGGGCCGGGTCGCGGGGATCGAGTACCAGGTCACGCGCGATCCGATCCGGGAAATACCCGCAATCGTGCTCGCCGGTACGGTACAGGGTCATGTGCGCATCCTAGCCCACTGCAATGCGATCTTCGCGCCCCGTGGACGCCGTCCGGCATACCGGACGGTTTCGCCGGCAGCGCCATGCCTCTATAGTGGCGGCTTTAGCCCAACCAGGATCCTTTGATGAACCGTTTTTCGACCTCGCCCCTGTTCCGCCTGAGTTCGTTGCTCGTCCTGAGCGCCGCCTGCTGCTCGACCGCTGTGCTGGCTCAGCCCGCCCCTGCGGCCAAGGGCCCGGCGGTTTTCTGGGCCGGTGATCTGGATACCAACCACGACGGCCGCATCACCCCGCAGGAAGCCGCGGCGGTACCAGCCATGGCGAAGAATTTCGCCGCGATCGATACCGGTCACAAGGGCTACATCACGATGTCCGATGTCCGCGCGATGTGGCGCACGGAATTGACGCAGCGCGCCCAGGCCAGCGTGCAGGGGCGCATGGCGGCGTTTGCGAAAGCCGACACCAAGCACGAAGGCAAGATCAGCCTGGACGAGGCCAAGGCCGCCGGCATGGCTTTCGTCGTCAGCAACTTCAAGACTTTCGACACCAACAACGACGGTTTCGTCAGCAAGGACGAGATGCAGAAGGGTGCCGTGGCCATCGCGCAGCAGATGCTTGCAGGGCGCGGGCGGGAAAAGCAGGCCCTGTTCACCAAGGCCGATACCAACAAGGACGGCAAGCTCAGCCAGGCCGAATTCACCGCAGCGTTCCCGAAGTTCGCTCCGTCGTTCGCCTTCTTCGACGAGAACCACGACGGTTTCATCGAGCCGACCGAGTTCGCGCTGCCGCCGGGCCTCTGATCCGATCCAGCAGAACGCACTGCTGTCGTCATCGCATCGTTGCGATGACGGCCTTCAGCGGTGCAGCACGCCGCTCAGGGTCAGGATCGTGAGCAGGGCGATGATCGCCAGCAGGAACAGGCGTACGCGCATCACCAGCGTCGCGCGGCGGTCAGGCTTGCGCGCGATCGGCGCGATCGCCGAAGACGGCAGGAAGGTGGGTGCGCGGCTCGCGTCCATCTGTCCGAAGCCCTGGCGCGTGGACGCGATCAGCCCCTGCTCGCGGAGGATCGCGCGCGCCTTCGGCTGGTCCTCGGCCTTGATGACCCACACCTGCGGATTGTTTTCGGAGGTCGCGGTCTCACGATAACTGAAAGGCTGCCGGCGCTTGCCCTTATACGAGCGGTCGTTGCTGATCCGGACCTCGATGCCGGCGTCCTCCAGCATCTTAGCGACTGCCTCGACGTTCTCCAGGCGCGGCGACGAGAACACCTTGCGCATCAGTCCGTCTCCTTCGCCGGCTGCATCCGCATCAGTCCTTCCTGCGCGGTCGATGCGACCAGCGTTCCCCTGGTGTCGTAGATCATTCCGCGCGCGAGTCCACGCGCACCTTGCGCGGTCGGGCTGTCGCAGGAATACAGCAGCCATTCGTCGACGCGGAACGGCCGGTGAAACCACATCGCATGGTCAAGGCTAGCCATCAGCACGTTGGGCTGGTAGTAGCTGATGCCGTGGGGGAAGGTCGCGGTGCCGATCAGGTGGAAGTCCGAAGCGTACGCAAGCATCGCGCGATGCAGCTCGGGCACATCGCCGATGCGCTCGCCGAGACGGAACCACACCTGCTGGAACGGCGGCCGCTTGCTCGGATTGAGTTCGTCGCGCGGATACACATGGCGGAACTCGAACGGGCCGCCGCGATCGAGCCAGCGCTGCATCTTCGGCGACAGCTTCGCGCGCACCGCCGGATCGAGCGGCAGTAGCGGCGGCAGGTCGTCCGGCGCGGGCACCACCGGCATCGGCAACTGGTGTTCGGCGCCTTCCTCGTGCATCTGGAACGAGGCCGCGACCACGAAGATCGGCTTGCCGTGCTGGATCGCGGTCACCCGCCGCACCGAGAAACTGCCACCATCGCGGGTGCGATCCACGCTGTAGACGATCGGATGCTCGATATCGCCCGCGCGCAGAAAGTACGCGTGCAGCGAATGCACCGCGCGGTCGGCGTCCACCGTCGCCTGCGCGGCCGACAGCGCCTGCCCGAGCACCTGGCCGCCGAACACGTACTTCGTGCCGATGTCCCGGCTCTGCCCGCGGAACAGGTTGTCCTCGATGCGCTCGAGCGAAAGCAGCGCGACCAGCTCGCTGACGGGGCCTTGCGGAACGGTGTCGTGCACCATGGGGGCTCGCGATGATCCTTCGTCCTGCGATTATAGCGGGCGCATGCGTCGGGTCAGGCCGACCGCTCGCGATGTGCGGCAGGATGCCATTGGCCATCCCGGATGCTCCGGGCGAGAGCGGATCCTTGTGCGGCTTTCCGTTTTTGTCACGTCGCCTCGACGGGAGGCAGGCACCGGAAATGCGCGTCGCGCGCGCGGCGGTCCGCACGAATCTCGCTTGCGGCAGGAACCCACTCCGAGACCGCGGGCTCAAGTACGGCCGTGTGCGGCACCAAGTGCTGGCTAACGGATCGCCCGTTCCCGTGGCGGATGACCTCGCATGCCGTCAGGGGGCGTCAAGCGGGACGTCGGAACAGGGCCATTCCCAGAATCGCAAAAGTAGCAATGATCGCTCCGGCGTTGAGCCCGTCGAAGGAAGTTGCGGAGGTGAGCAATACCGCCAGCAGAACAGCCGCCGTGCGCAGGCCGAATGCCCTGCTGGCAGAAGCTTTCTGGGCTTTCGCAAGTCGCAGGAAGATGTAGCCGACAGCAAACGAAATGATGAAGCCGACCAGCCAGAGGACTGCGTAGTATGCGTTCATGTCAGACCACCGAGGTTCCGATCCATAACTTTCCCTCGTCAATTTCAATGCGACGTTGATTGGCATCCATGCGCTTCGACCTGCATGCAGCGGCAATGGATGAAGCCGCCCACCCGCCTACGCTACAGCGTCGTTTCTGAAGATTTCCTTTCAGCCGGCATCGGCGGGGCCTGGATGGCTGCAAATCCGGTGCCGCTCGCAGCCAAGGGCGCCTGGCTGCACGACGCCGGGGGATCGAGCTGGCGATCGACAACGGCGGGCAGGCGGCATTTGTGTCGTGGCGGCCGCAAGCGCTTTCGGCGGCACCATGCTTGCGGTGCCATCCGCTGCGATCGGCATATGCGGACAAGAAAAAACCGCGCCGGAGCGCGGTTTCAGGGGTGTTGCGGGAATTGGAATTGGTGGAGCGGATGGGGATCGAACCCACGACCTTCGCATTGCGAACGCGACGCTCTCCCAGCTGAGCTACCGCCCCACGCGCGACCCGGCGATGAACGTCCGGGCAAGGCCGCATAGGATACCGGATCATCGCGATGCGGCGCCAGCCCGTCAGGCGGATGGTGGTGGTCCGGTTTGAATTTCAAATGGCACAGTCGCCCGCTTTTCCCTTCTCCCTCCGGGAGAAGATGCCCGGAGGGCGGATGAGGGTTCGGGGGATGTGAGGCGCCACGAGCATCCGACCCCCACCCCTCTCCCGGAGGGAGAGGGGCTTCCGGGCTTCGGCTTGTTACTCGGAATTCAAACTGGACCGCTCCACGCGAATGCGGCGGGATCGAGCAGCGGTCGCAGCACCGGCTCGAGCAGGGCGCGCCTCCATCCCTCCAGCGCCGACGGCCAGTTCCGGCCTTCGAGCAGGGCTTCGAGCGTGCGCCGGGAAGCGAGCGTGCCGGGGTCGATCTGCAGCCGCGCGGCTTCGGTCGCGACTGCATCCTGCAGCGCGCGCAGGCGTTTCTTCTGTTCGCCATCGGGGGTCAATGCCAGCGGGACGTCGAGTTCCCCGGCAGTCAGCGGCGTTGCAAGCGCGTTCCAGAGCTCGACGCGCAACTTGCGCGGCGCCTTCGGCTGAGCATCGAGGAAGGCGTTCAGCGAGCGCGCATCGACAGGCGGCTTGCGGGCGAGCGCGATCGCGAGCTCGTTGTCGAGGATCCAGCCTTTCGGACGGTCGCTCGCGCGCGCCTGCGATTCGCGCCAGCGCAGCAGTGCGCACAGCCGCGCCTGCGCCTGCGCATCGAGGTATTGCGAGCCGCGCAGGGCGAGGTGCGGATACGGATCGGGTGCGCCGGAGCCGGAATTGGCGACCAGCCGCGCGCAGTCTTCGGCCAGCCAGTCCTCGCGACCGAGCTCGCGCAGCCGGTCGCGCAGGATCGCGTGCAGGGCATGCAGATGCAGCACATCGTCGGCGGCGTACGCGAGCTGTGCCGGCGACAGCGGGCGTTTGAGCCAGTCCGAACGCGTCTCGCTCTTGGGCAACGCGACGCCGAGCAGGGTTTCGACGAGTTTCTGATAGCCCACCCCCGCGCCGATGCCGCACAGCGCGGCGGCGATCTGGGTGTCGAACAGCGGCACGGGCAACGCGCCGCAACCGCGCTGCAGGGCCTGAACGTCCTCGCTGGCGCTGTGCATCAGCTTGACGATCCCCGGATCGTCCAGGAGCGGGCGCAGGGCTTCGGGCATGCCGGCGATGGTCGGGTCCACCAGCAAGGCATCCTCGCCCGGCACGGCCAGTTGCACGAGGGCGAGTTGCGGCCACCAGGTGCTCTCGCGGATGAATTCGGTGTCCAGGGCAAGGACATCGATCCGCTTCCAGCCTGCGAGGCGGGCGGCGAGGGCGTCGGGTTCGGCGATCCACTGGTGCACGGAAATCCTTTCGGCTTGCGACAGGCACGACGATAACCTACCTTGCGTTTGCTTCGACGCAGTCGGCCGCATCACGAATGATTTCGCGCGGCCGGTGCATCATCGCCGAATCATCCCATGCCGAACCACGAACGCCGAAACATCGAGGTCGCGTGCGCGAACTGTGCTGTTGCCTGTTGCTGGCAGTGACGATCGCTTCGACCTCCGGGTGTCGAGGCAAGTCGCCGCAGTCGCCGGTCGCCAGGCATTCGACGCCTGCAGCCAGCACGAAAGCGCCGGCGGAGGTCGCCGAACCGCCTCCGGAACCCGTGGCCCTGCACCGGCCTGCGGTGGAGTCCCTGCCGGCGGTGAAGGCCGTGCCGAAGAAGAAGTTCGGCGACGCGCTGCGGCAGGCGCACCAGGCTCTGGATGCGGGTCGCATCGACGAACGCAACCTGTCGGGCGACGAAACATCGCCCGAATCCGACGAGACGTCCTCGCCGGCGACGTCCGCGTCCGGTCGCACCGACGCGCTGGCGCTGTATCGCGGCGTGCTTGCGACCGATCCGAAGAACGCGGCCGCGGGGCAGGGCATCGATGCGATCGTCGCGGCCCTGCATGCGCGCTCGCAGGCGGCGCTCGCGCATGGCGACATCGTCGATGCGCAGCGCGATGGCGACCGCATCGCCTTGCTGCGTGCCGATGACGTCGGATTGCAATCGCTGCACGCTGCGCTCGACAAGGGCTGGCATGTCGCCGGCCTGATCGAGCGCGGCCAGCGCCTGGAAAGCGC
>DATHOV010000483.1:0-4247 GCA_035484515.1 Lysobacteraceae bacterium | reverse complement strand
CTGCCGACGCGGTCGCTGCATCGGTGCTCGAAAAGGCCTTCCCGAAGCGACAGATCGTGCCCGTGCCCTGCCGTCCGCTGATCTGGCAGAACGGAAGCCTGCACTGCCTGACCATGCAATTGCCGCGGGGATTGGTCTGATGTCCGAACGCATTCTCGATGTCGCCCTCGTGCAGGAACGCGACCATGGCAGTGTCGCAGCCAACCGCGCGGTCATTGCCGGGCGCGTGGCCGAAGCTGCGGATCGCGGCGCGCGACTGGTCCTGCTGCAGGAACTGCACGACGGCGCCTATTTCTGCCAGCACCAGGCCGTGGCCGAATTCGATCGCGCCGAGCCGATACCTGGCCCGGGCACGGAATTCCTCGGCGCGCTTGCGAAACGACACGGTGTGGTGGTCGTCGGCTCGCTGTTCGAGCGCCGCGCCGCGGGCTTGTACCACAACACCGCGGTCGTGCTCGAAGCGGACGGCCGGCTCGTCGGGCGGTACCGGAAGATGCATATCCCGGACGATCCGGGCTTCAACGAGAAGTTCTACTTCACCCCCGGCGATCTCGGCTTCCAGCCGATCGACACCTCGGCAGGCCGTCTCGGCGTGCTGGTGTGCTGGGACCAGTGGTATCCGGAAGCCGCACGGCTGATGGCGCTCGCGGGCGCCGAACTCCTGTTGTACCCAACTGCGATCGGCTGGGATCCGTCCGATACGCAGGACGAGAAGGATCGCCAGCGCGACGCGTGGATGCTGAGCCATCGCGGCCACGCAGTCGCGAACGGGTTGCCGGTGCTGTCGTGCAACCGCATCGGTCACGAGCCCTCCCCGCTCGGCGGATCGGGCATCGATTTCTGGGGCAGCAGCCACGTACTCGGTCCGCAGGGCGAATTGCTCGCCGAGGCTGGCACCGACGCGCCTCAGGTGCTGACTGCAGGCATCGACCTCGGCCGCAGCGAACACGTGCGCCGTATCTGGCCGTTCCTGCGCGACCGCCGCATCGACGCCTACGGCGACCTGCTCAAACGGTATCGCGATTGAATATCCCAGTGACCGAAACCGCTGATTCCCGCGATCCGCTCGTGCTGCAGCCGCATGCGATCGTCGAGCGCGACGGCGTGCGCTACACGCTGCTCGGCACCGCACACGTATCGCGAGCGAGCGTGGACGCGGTCGAGCAGCTTTCCCGCGACGAGCGTTTCGATGCGATCGCGGTCGAGTTGGACGAGCAGCGCCTGCGCAACCTCACCGACGCCGATGCGCTGCGCGACCTCGACCTGTTCCGCATCCTGCGCGAAGGCAAGACCGGTCTGGTCGCTGCGAACCTCGCACTGGCCGCGTACCAGAGGCGGCTGTCGGAACAACTTGGCGTGGAACCCGGCGCCGAACTGAAGGCCGCCGCCACCGCAGCGCGCGAACGTGGGCTGCCCCTGCAACTGGTCGATCGCGACGTCGGCATCACCCTCAAGCGCGCATATCGAGCGCTCGGATTCTGGGGTCGCATGAAATTGATGGCTGGCCTGGGCATTGGCCTGTTCGACCGCGAACAGGTCGACGCGAGCGAAATCGAGAAACTCAAGCAGGGCGACATGCTCGAGAGCAGCTTTGGCGAGTTCGCCGCGCAGAGCCCGCCGATCTTCCAGGCGCTGATCGCCGAACGCGACCGCTACATGGCAGCACGTCTGCGCGAGTCCAACGCAGCCAGTCATGGCGTAGTCCAGGGCGAATCCGTCGAGCCGCGCGAGGTCCTGGTCGTGATCGGCGCCGGGCACCTGAAGGGCCTGACGCAGCGCCTGCGCGAGGACGACGAAACCCCTGCATCCGTGCGCGCGGAACTCGAATCGGTCGCCAGCGGCAGGGGCATGCCGTGGATTTCGCTGTCCATCGCGCTGCTGGTGCTGGCGAGCTTCGCCTGGGGTTACTGGCACGGCGGCGCGCACCTTGGCACGACGCTCGTACTGACCTGGATCATCGCGACCGCGATCGGAGGCGCGCTCGGCTGCATCGCTGCCGGAGGACACCCGTTGAGCGTGCTCGCGGCGGCACTGTGGTCGCCCTGGAAGCCATTCCATCCGGGTATCGCTTCCGGCACGGTGAGTGCCCTCGTCGAAGCCTGGGCGCGCAAGCCGACCTATGAGGATTTCATGCGCCTGCGCGACGACATCGGCAGCCTGCGTGGCTGGTATCGCAACCGCGTCTCGCGCACTTTCCTGAACTTCTTCCTGACCTGCCTGGGCACGATCGCCGGCGAGGCCTTCGCGATCGCGCGGATCGCGGGCAAGCTCGGCTGAGGTTTTCCGGAGGGCCGAACATGCATGGCCCTCCAAGGGACCGGTTTGAACTCACCGAATCCGGTGCCGTCGGGTCCGGTCTTCGCTTTCCGGATGCGCGAGCGCCTCGCGCCGCATCCTCGCAGCGCACGGCGTCGACCCGGCGACGCGTTTACTCGGCAGCCAGCTGCTTGGGCTCGCGCCGCAATGGCGCACGCTCTCTTGCGCGCCGGATGTGCACGACCGTCCAGCTGCGCATGTCGTCGAGCGTCGCGTAGATCGTCGGCAGGAACATCAGGCTGACCACCGTCGAGAACGCAAGACCGCCAGCGATCGCACGCGCCATCGGGTAATACGCCGGGCCGTCGCCGCCGATCTGGGTGCCGCCGATGCACAGCGGCAGCATGCCGACGATCGCGGTGCCCATCGTCATCAGGATCGGGCGCAGGCGTTCCTTGCAGCCTTCGACGAGCGCTTCGGTGCGATCGAGTCCGCGTCGCCGCAAGCTGTTGATGTGCTCGAACAACACAATGCCGTTGTTCACCACCACACCCATCAGAACGAGGATGCCGATCGCGGCCATGATCGTGAACGTGGTGCCGGTGATCCAGAACAGCCAGAACATGCCGAGCGCCGAAAACAGGATGCTGCTGATGATCGCGCTCGGCAGCAGCAGTGACTCGAACAACGCCGCCATCACCAGATACACCAGGAACAACGCGATCAGCATGTTGTCGCCCATCTGCGCGCCGGCATCGTCGTTCTGCTGGAAACCGCCGCCGAAGTTGTAGCGATAGCCGGCCGGCATCGTGGTATTGGCGAGCACGTCTTCCATCGCCTTGCGGGCCTGATCCATGGTCACACCTGGCGGCAGGTTGGCCTTGATCGCGAGCGTGGTCTGGCGATTCTGTCGCGAGATCTGCGAAGCTCCCTTGCGCACCGCAACGTCCACCACCGCCAGCAACGGAATCGCGCTGCCGTCCTTGCGACGCAGCGTCAGCGACGACATGTCCTCGATCCGGAAACGTTCGGAACCCGCGAAGCGCGCCCACACCGGCACATCGCCGCCGGGCGTGCGGAATTCGTGCAACGGCGTTCCGCGCAACGCGATGCCGATGTAATTCGCGACTTCCTGCGCGGAGAAACCGTACGCCGCAGCGCGATCGCGATTCACGCTGACCGCGAGCTCGCTGTTCTCGTCGCCGATGTCCACGCGCACGTCGCGCAATTCCTTGCGCGTCGAAAGAATGCCGACAAGGTTGTTCGCGATATCGGTCAGGGTCGCGGTCGAATCGCCGTTGATATACAACTGGATGCCCTGATCGCTGCCGCCGCCGTTTCCGTTGTCGCCCTGGAAGCCGATCGTCGCGCGCGCACTCTTCGGGAGATCCTTGCGGATCATTTCCTCGACCTGCTCGGACGGCATCAATCCCGGCTCGCTCTTGCGCAACAGCAACCGATCGAACAGGCTCGGATGCGGGTCATTGAGCGTAAGGTACGTACCGGCATCGCCGGATTCGTCGAAGAACGAATAGATCTGCTTGATCTGGTAGTGCTTGCGGCGTGCATCGAGGAAGTCCTCGACGCGTTTCACTTCGTCCGAAATCTGGCCAAGGCTGTACGCACCCTTGAAGTTGTAATACATGTTGATCTGCCGGCCGGCATCGTTCTTGAACATGTCGAACTTGGTCAGGTACGCGGGCACGAAACTGACCAGCACGATCGCCATGATGCCGAGTATCGCCTTGCCGCGATGCGCAAGCGTCCAGCGCAACACACGCCCGTAGCGCTCCTTCAGCCACGGCAGAAAACCGATTTTCGAACCGAGCGACGGCGGTGTCTTCAGCCGCGCCGAGATCATCGGGATCAGGCTCACCGCGACCAGCCACGACGACAGCAGCGCGATGGTGATCGTGATCGCGACTTCGCCGAGATAGATGCTGATCTCGTTCTTGGTGCCGAACAGGTTCGGCAGGAACACGATGATGCTC
>DATHOV010000482.1:0-13668 GCA_035484515.1 Lysobacteraceae bacterium | reverse complement strand
TTCCTGTCGCTGCTGCCGAAGACGGTCGGCGACCTGCGCCTGCGCCATGCGCTCGACGTGCGCGATGCGTCTTTCGTCGATGCGGACTACCTCGGCCGCGCCCGCACGCATGGCATGGCGACGGTCTTCACCGATTCGAGCGACTATCCGTCCTTCGCCGATGTCACAGCCGACTTCGTCTATGCGCGACTGATGCGTTCGCGTGCGGAGATCGCGACCGGCTATGCCGACGACGAACTCGATCGCTGGGCCGCTCGTGCCCGCGCATGGGCACGGGGCGAAGATCCGGCCGAACTGCCGCACATGACCGCATCGCAGGCAGGCGGCGGCACGCGCGATGTCTTCGTGTTCTTCATCAGCAGCGCGAAAGAACGCAACCCGGCCGCGGCAATGGCCTTGCTGGAAAAGCTCGGCGCCGGGTGAGCAGTCCCACGCCCTTCGAGGTCGATGACGTCACACTCACAATCGGGCAAGATCCTGGGCCGCACAGTCGAAAAGACGGGCATTCGTGGTGCGCGGATGTGGGTCGCGATCGGAAAGACATCCTGTATCGCGCCATGAGACTGCCTTGCGGCGTCCTGCTTTCCGCGCATCGCCGGGGCGATGCCATGTCAGGGGAAGTCGGTGATCCGGTCGGGTCGCAACGGGGATGCAGTCACCTTTGCGGGTCCGCTTCGCGCCATTGCTGACCCACAATGCTCCGTTGCTGGTCAGCTTCGCGCCGTTGCTGACCCGCAACGCTCCATTGCTGGTCGGCTTCGCACCATTGCTGACCCGCAACCCTCAATTGCTGGTCCGTTTCACGCCATTGCTGACCAGCAACGCTCCATTGCTGGTCCGTTTCGCGCCGTTGTTGACCCGCAACGCTCCATTGCTGGTCCGCTTCGCGCCATTGCTGACCAGCAACGCTCCATTGCTGGTCCGCTTCGCGCCGTTGTTGACCCGGAAAATTCCTTCGCGCCTGCGAGTCGGGGGGCGGATAACCCAAAGGGCATCGGCTGCCAGCAAGCCCCCCGGCAGAGTCGGGGATTCCCATGGATGACCTCCATCGGCCTTTTTCGGGACGCCGGGCTTGTGCGCTCCGAGGGCGCGGTAGTAGCCTGAATCGACGAGCCGCTGCAGGCCAGTGCCATGAAATTCCCGCGCGTGAATTGGCTGCCCTGGATTGCCGGTGTCTGCATGGCCTGCGTGCTGGTCTGGCCCGCCTGCGCCGGATTCGGCAGCGATTTCGGTACGCGCGATCCGGCCCTGTGCCCGATCCGCGATGCACCGCGCACCGGCGCACCGTCGGTGCAGCTGGCAGCGCACTACTTCGCCTGCGACACCGAGCGCGTCGGCGATCTAGGCGCAAGCATGTACCTGGTGAGCGAGGTGCGGCTGAAGGTGGCGCCGAAAGGTCGCGCCTACGACGCGAAGTCCGACATGATCGCCAGCGGCATCGACCCCGGGCAGTCCGTGTACGACATCCGCGGCGATTTCCGCCTTTACCAGTGCAGCAGGAAGGACAGTCCGGACTGGCTGGCCGACCCCGGCCACGCCTGCCGCTACCAGAATTTCCTCAACCTGCAGGGCCTGTGCTGGAAGGACCTGAGCAGCGACTGGCACTGCGGCCTGCCGTACAAGTTCGACATCGAGCACACCGTTCACAGCGTTGCGCCACCGCGCTGACCTGTGCAGGATCGCGTATGCGGCAGCCTTGCGCCGATGCGTGATGGAAGACCCGCGTCCGGCGCGATCTCAGTAATGCAGCAGCGGCAGCAGCAGCATGATCAGTCCGGCCATCGACGCCGCCCAGATCAGCGTGCGCACATAGGCGATCCCCGCCGCGTACGCCGGCACGTATGCCACGCGCGCCCAGAAGTAGAGCTGCGCGCCGAATGCGGACTGCGGGTCGCCGCGCTGGGTGACGACGATCGCCAGCGCCGCAGCGGCGAAAAACACGAAGGTCTCGAGGAAGTTGCGCCATGCGCGATCCATCCGCGCGGCAACGCCGGTCAGCGGTTTGGGATCGCCATCGCGCGCGCCGGCGTTCCAGGCAAGTCCGCGCTGCTGCGTGCCCAGCGTCGCAGCGAGCACGAGCTGGACCAGCCCCAGCACGATCGCCCATGCCAGCATCTGCAATTCGGTGCACATGGCGCCCCCGCTACGGCGTGCAGAAGACGTTGAGCTTGTTGCCGTCGAGATCGCGGAAGTAGCCGGCGTAGAAACCCTCGCCGCGCGGACCGGCGGCGCCCTCGTCCGTCGCGCCGAGCGAGAGCGCCTTCGCATGGAGGCGATCGACCTTGTCGGTGCTGTCCACGACCAGCGCGACCATCACGCCGTTGCCGACCGTGGCGGGATTCCCGTCGTAGGGATACGTCAGGCCCAGGCCCGGCGTCGTCATCGACGCGCCCCAGGCGATGAATTTCTCGAATTCCATGATCCGCTTTGCGCCGACCTCGGCGAGCAGCACGTCGTAGAACGCCGCAGCGCGGGCGAGGTCGTTGGTGCCGAGGGTGACGTAACCGATCATCGCGATGCTCCTCCGGGCGTGGGAATCAGGTGGGGTTTGCGTAGCGCATTTTCGGAAATCCGACCATGCATTGCTGTTCCTCGTCCCACAGCTTGAGCCGCGCGGACTTCAGGCTGGACCACCAGGTCACCTTCGGCGCGGCCTGCAACCGCGGGTTCGATTCGAACGCCTCGCGCAGCCGGTAGCTCGGAATCCTGCTGGCGAGATGGTGGATGTGGTGGTAGCCGATATTCCCGGTGAACCAGTGCAGCACGCGCGGCATCGCGAAATACGAACTCCCGGCCATCGCCGCATCGCCGGAATCCCACTCGTCCTTGCGCGTCCAGTAAGTCCCCTCGAACGTATGCTGCACGTAGAACAGCCATACGCCGATGGCGCCGGCGATCAGCATGACCGGTATGTGCACTGACAAGAGCACCTGCGTACCGAACGCCCACGCCAGCGAGATGCCGATCAGCACCAGCATCAGGTTGTTGAGCAGCACGCTGGCCCATTCCTTCCTGTACGACAGCGGCAGATCGAAGGGAACGCGATGCTTGACCACGAACTGATAAGCCGGCCCGATTCCCAGCAGCACCGGCATGCTGCGGTAAAGGCGGTAGGCAAGGCGCCCGATCCAGGACCGCGCGCGGTATTCGGCGACGGTCAGGGTGTCGATGTCGCCGAACTCGCGGCGGTCGAGGTTGCCCGAGGTGCCGTGATGGATCGCGTGGGTCTTCTTCCAGTAGCTGTAGGGAAACAGCGTGATCAGGCCGAGGCAGGCGCCGACCCACTGGTTCGCGCGCGCGCTGGCGAAGTAGGAGCCGTGGCCGCAATCGTGCTGGGCCATGAAAAGGCGCACGTAGAAGCCTGCGGTGGGGATCGCGAGCAGCATGATCCAGAGGTAACTGCCGCCGGAGTGGGCGATCCACATCATCAGCGTCCACAACGCCGCGAACGGGATCAGGCTGCTGCACAACTGCCAGATCGCGAGTCCGAGATGCGGCTTGGCGAAGCGTGCGCACAATTGGCGCAGGTTTTCCGGCGCCGCCGCGGTCGAGCCTTGCCCGATCCGATCGGTCTGCGTGTGCGCGCTCAAAGTGCGGCTCCCTGTTCTGAACCCCCATTGTCGTCCCGCGAACCGGGCTTGGCAATAAACCAATGGCCTATCGAAGCACTGTCATGTGTTCTTCACGCGGCGCCGGTTTCGCGCGCGTCGTCGCGGATCAAGGCGGCGATTCGACCACGACGGCCGCGACCTTCGATCGCGGAGCCCGCCGACGTCCGGCCTGCATCGCGAACACCGGTGCACCCGCGATCAGATACCAGTGGAAGGTCGCAAAGCGCCAGGCGAGCACCGCAGCAGCCGCGGCGGCTGTGCCGAGCGACGGCGTCAGCAGCGCGGTCGCGCTCAACTCCGCGCCGCCGCTACCGCCGGGCAGGAAGGTGAACTGGCCGACGGTGAGCGAGAGCATCTGCACGAGGAAGCTGTACGCCCAGCCGATCTTGAGTCCGAGCGCGCGTATCACCACGAACAGCACGCTGTAGCGCAGCAGCCAGTGCACGACGCACACCGCGTACACGCCGAACAGCCGCAGCTTCGAGAATCCGCCGATCAAGGTCAGGCCGCGACGGAACTCGGCGACCGCGCGCACGAGACGGCGGCGACGACTGCGCCTGACCCGCAACTTCCGCAGCACGAACAACGCCGCCAGCAGCGCGCCACGATGGAAGCGCGTCAGCAGCACGACCAGGATCAGTCCGGTGCCTAGCAGCGCCGCCAGCGGTGCCAGTTGCCACACCGCTTCCACCCGCGACGGGACCAGTAGCCAGTAAAGGCTCATCGCCACCAGCGCGGTGACGAAGAACAGCATGTCCATCAACTGGTCGATCGCGTACAGCGCGAGCGCCTGCGCCGCATTCAATCCATGGCGCTTGAGCAGCATCACCAGGGTGACCGGTCCACCGGTGCCCGCCGGCGTGGCGCAGATCGCGAACTCGGTCGCCATCACCGTGGCCACCGCCTGCACCTGCCCCATCGGCCGCGCGATGCCGCCCAGCAACAGGCGCAGGCGCAGGGCATTGGCGTTCCATGCGAACACGATCATCGACAGCGCGATCAGCCACAGCCCCGCAGGCAACGCCTGCAACCGCAGCAGGGTCGCGGTACCGCCGATCGCGAAAGGAATGCCCAGGCCGACGCCAAGCCCGAGCGCGCCCAAGGCCCAGATGCGCCGTTTCACGCGGCATGCTCCCAGGCAGTGGATTGTTCGACCAGGCGATCCAGCGCCTGCGATTTGGTCGCCGGCATGCGTGTGGTGCCCAGCGTGACGACGGCATCCAGCCACCAGCGCACCACCGAAGCGTGGCGCATGTCGACCGGATGCAGACCGAGCCGGAGCAGCGGCGCATCGGCATGACGATGCCGCTGGCGATCGTTCCACGCACGCGAGAGCACGCGCCGCCAGCTGCTGCGCGCGCTCCAGACCAGACCGGGCGCATGGATGCGTTGCCAGTCCGGCAGGCGGATCAGGTGCTGCGGGTCGCTGGTGTAGTCGAAAGCCGCCGCCGCCACTTCGCGTTTCGATGCGTCGTTGAGCAGCCATGCCGGCGCGACGAAGCCGCGCGCGCTCCAACCGCAGGCGGCGAAAGCAGCCAGGCCGTTTGCGATGCGCACACGCGCATCGGCTGCGGCGATCGCCTGGAACTCGCCTTCGTGCGTGTAGATGCGGCGCATGAAGACATCGCGCGGACGGCGCGGCGGCGGCGCTTCGTCCGCATGATGGAAGCCATGCAGCACCAGTTCGTCGCCGCGCGCGATCCGTGCGTCCATCTCGGCGCGGAAGGCGCGATCGTCGGCGATCGAGCCTTCGTGGTGGAAATCGGGAACCACCAGCAGGCTCAGCGGAATGGCGCCGATGCCGTCGATGGCCTTGACGAAATCCCGATAGAGCGGCCACGTCGAAGGCGCGACGTCGTGCAGAACGACGCTGAAGAGCCTTTCGCCCGGGCGCCGGTCCGACGCGATCTCAGCCGGTCGCGCTGGCATGCGCCGGCTCCTCGGCATCGTTGTCGCGACCGGCCACGGCGCCGGTCAAGGCCGCGTAATGGCGCAACAGGCCGTCCATCACCCGATCCCAGCCATAGATCGCTTCGACGCGGCGGCGGCCATTGCGACCCATTGCGACCGGGTCGCCTGCGAACACCTCGCGCACCGCATCGGCGATCGAGCCCGCATCGCCCGCGCGCGCAAGCACGCCGCAATCGGGCGTGACCAGCTCGGCGACCGCGCCACTGTTCACGCCGACCACCGGCAGGCCGGCCGCCATCGCTTCGACCACGACCAGGCCGAAGGTCTCGCGATCGCCCGCATGCACGAGCGCATCGCAGGCCGCGAGCATGCATGCGAGTTCGTCCTTCGGCACGAAATGGTCGATCACGTGCACGTTGTCGGGATAACACGTCGGCATGTGGCTGCCGACCAGCAGCAGGCGGTACCTGTCGCCGAGCAGTTGCATCGCCTTGAGCAGCAGCGGGACGTGCTTCTCGTGCGAACCGCGGCCGGCGAAGACCAGCAGCTTCGCGCGCGGGTCGATGCCCAGGCGCTGGCGCATCCGCAGGTCCTTGCGCGAATGCCGGAAGCAGTGCAGGTCCACGCCCAGCGGTTGCACGTGCACGTTCGGCACCTTCAGGCGATCGAGCTTGCCGGCCATCACCTGGCTCGGCACCAGCACGCGGTCGAAGCGCCGGAACATCCGCGCCACGTAGTTGTCGAGGATGAGGTCGGACCATCGGCCCACGCGGCTGCGGACCAGGCGTGGCAGGTCGGAGTGGTAATAGCCGATCACCGGCACGCCGAGCCTCTGCCCCGCCTCGATGGCGGCCCAGCCCGGCACGTAGGGATCCTGCGCCTCGATGATGTCCGGCTTGAGCGCGACCAGCGTATCGACCCACGCCCCGCGCAGCGCCGGAAACCGATAGCCGTTGCCGAACGGGATGCGTGGCGCCCGCAGCACATGGATTTCGCCCTCGCGAGCGTAGCCCTCGCCCGGCACCAGCAGGCTGTGGCGCATGCCCGGCCGCGACCGCAGCCAGTCGGCCTTGGCCTCGAGGAAGGTGCGTACGCCCCCGCTGGCCGGGGCGTAGAACATCGTGATGTCCGCGATGTGCAGCGTCATGCCATGTCCCGTATCAATTCCTGACCCTCCTACCGCGAGGTCGACGGCTGGTGTTCGTGAAGATCGCTTTCCACGCACTATCGCGGGTGCGACATTCGGAGAAACTGCACTCGCGCCGCGAAACATACTCTTAACGATTTCACGCGACCCTCGGCCCATTGTAGGTGAAAGCTCCCTGGCAGCCATAAATACGGAACCCGTCTCCGATTCCGCTACCTCGCGTGCCGGAATCGTCGCCCTTCAGCGCCTCGCGTGTCGGCGCGGTCGGCTCGCCGCCAGCGCCTTCTGGTAGAGCGCGTACAAGGCCTCTACCTTGTCGACGTAGGTCTGAGTCTCCGCATAGGGCGGAATGCCGTTGTAGCGCGCCACCGCGCCGATGCCGGCGTTGTAGGCCGCAGCGGCGAGGCGTCTGTCGCCCTTGTAGCGGCGCAGCAGTTCCCCGAGGTATTTCGCTCCTCCCTGGATCGACTGCGCGGGCGAGAACGGATCGGGCACCTGGTATTCGACCGATGTCTGCGGCATCAGTTGCATGATCCCCTGCGCGCCCTTGGGCGAGACCGCACCGGCCTGCATGCCGCTCTCCGCATGCGCGATCGCGCGCAGCCAGGCATCCTCGATGCCATTGGCGCGCGCGGCTGCGCTGAACACGGCCGCATCCACGGCGATCTGCGGCGCACCCAGCGCGCCCAGGCCCGGATGTGCGGTCGAATCCGGAGGTGGCGTTACCGTGAAGGCCATCAGCCGGGTCGAACCCGGCAGGTTGCGCGTGCTGTAAACGGTCACGCCGTCCTGCTCGCGTTCGTAGATGGCGCCGCTCTGCGTTCCGTTCACGCCCCACAGATTCGGCAGCTTCGCGGCGTTGTCGTCCACCTGTTTCGGCTCGCACTTCGAACCCGGCTCGGGCGCGGTCGCCAGGCTCACCGTGCCGTCCCGCAGGCAGCGGTAGACCGTGCGGGCATGCGCGGACGATACGCACACCACTGCGGCGAGAGCGAACACGATCGGCAATGAGCGGACGATCGGCGTCATCGATCCATCATATCCGGCCTGTCCGGATGACGCGCATGGCCATTCCGGATGCCGGCGACGCATGACAACCGTCAATGGCAACCATGCCGCGCATACGCTAACGTTCGCGCACGCCAGGCAGGGCCAATCGTCATGCAGGATCTCACCACCGGCTCCATTCCGAAACATGTCGTGCGCATGGCCATGCCGATCGGGATCAGCATGCTGTTCCAGGCGCTGTATGTGCTGGTCGACCTGTATTTCGTCTCCCACATCGGCGATACCGCGATTGCCGGCGTCGCCTCCGCAGGCAATGTCTCGTTCATCGTGATGGCGCTGACCCAGATGCTCGGGGTCGGCACGGTTGCGCTCATCGCCCAGGCGGTCGGCCGCAAGGACCGGAACGATGCCAACCTCATCTTCAACCAAAGTCTTCTTCTCGCAGCCGTGTGCGCGGCGATCACGCTGGTGCTCGGCTATGGCTTGTCCGGGTTCTACATGAGTCATCTCGGCGCCAACGCAGCGACAGCGCAGGCGGGCGAGGCTTATTTGCGCTGGTACCTGCCAGGACTCGCGCTGCAGTTCGCGATCATCACGATGGGATCGGCCCTGCGCGGTACCGGCATCATCATGCCGGGCATGATCGTGCAGATGGCGACGGTCGTCATCAACGCCCTGCTTGCGCCGGTGCTGATTGCCGGATGGCTGACCGGCAAACCCTTCGGCGTCGCCGGCGCCGGCATGGCGACATCGATCGCGGTCGCCGCCGGCGTGGTGATGCTGCTGTTCTATTTCCTGCGCATGGAAAAATACGTCGGCTTCGACCGCTCGCAGATGCATGCGCGCCTCGCCGTCTGGAAACGCATTCTCGTGATCGGCCTGCCTGCGGGCGGCGAGTTCGCGCTGATGTTCGTGATCGTCGGCGTGGTCTATTTCATCATCCGCGATTTCGGTGCGGCGGCGCAGGCCGGATATGGCGTCGGTTCGCGAGTGATGCAGTCGATCTTCCTGCCGGCGATGGCGGTGGCATTCGCGACCGCACCTATCGCCGGACAGAACGTCGGCGCCGGCCACCACGACCGCGTGCGCGAGACCTTCCGTTCGGCCGCGCTGATGAGCAGCCTGCTGATGCTCCTGCTGACCCTGATGTGCCAGTGGCAGCCGGAGTGGTTCATCCGATTCTTCACCAGCGACCCGGCGGTGGTAGCGGTCGGTTCGCAATTCCTGCAAATCATTTCGTGGAATTTCGTCGCGTCCGGGATCATCTTCACCTGCTCGGGAATCTTCCAGGCGCTCGGCAATACGGTGCCCTCGCTGCTCAGCAGCGCATCGCGCCTGATCACCTTCGCGCTGCCGGGGCTCCTGCTGTCGATGCGCCCGGGATTCGAGCTGAAGCACCTGTGGTATCTGTCGGTGGCCACCGTCGCCCTCCAGGCCTGCACAAGCCTGTGGCTGCTGCGCGGACAGTTCCAGCGGCGACTGGTCGCGGTGCCGGCGACCGGCGTATCGTAGGCGCGCCCGGCGCGAGTACGCGCATCGAGAGACGTCGCACGCACACCATGTCTTCCGCAAGGCGCATCGCGCAGCATCGCATCCAACGCCTTCCGCTCGCGCTCGCATTCGCGCTGCTGCTGGCATGCGGCCTGGCCTTCGCGCAGGACGCGCCGCCGCCACCGCCGCCGCCCGGGCAGGGCATGCCGCCACCGGGCAATGGCATGTATCCGCCGCCCCCACCGCCGCCCAACGGCAACAACCCGCAATACGGACAGCGGCCCTTCCCGCCGCCGCCTCCGTACATGCAAGGGCAGCAGGCGCAGCAGCAACCGCAGGAACCTCAGCAGCCCGCCGCACAGCCAGCGACGACTCCTGCCGCAGTCCCGACGACGACAGCGGCAGTCTCGCCTGCGCCCGCAAGCGCGACGCAGGCATCGACGGCATCCGACGCGCAGAGCGCCGCAACGGACATCCCGCACGCAAGCATCGACCAGGATGCCGCCACCTGGGGCCGTGAGCCGGCGGCCGCCCAGTCCAGCGCGACGATCGAAGCCCGCAAAGCCGCGCCGAAAAACGTCACCACGATCGAACGCTATGTCGAGATGGTCCCCCAATGGGTGTGGTGGGTGGCGCTGGCGCTGCCGATCGTGCTGATCCTGCTGGTCTGGTCGGTGCGCCGGCAGATGCACCTGGCGGGCCAGAGCGAGCGCATGGCGCGCCACCAGCGCGTGCTCGAAGCCGAACAGCGCAACCTGCGCGTCGCCTCGGAGCAGTTGCGTCACCAGGCGACCAACGATCCGCTGACCGGCATCCTCAACCGCCGCGCCTTCGCCGACGAATTGCGCACCCTGCTCGAGCATCTCGCGCGCTTTGGCCGCCCGCTCGACCTGATCGTCTTCGACCTCGACCACTTCAAGCAGATCAACGACCAGTTGGGCCATCTCGCCGGCGACATCGCACTCAAGCTGGTCGCCGGCATCGTCCACAGGCATCTGAACAGCGACGACCTGTTCGGCCGCTTCGGTGGCGACGAATTCCTGATCGCCTGCGCCGACCGCACACCCGAGCAGAGCGCAGCGCTCGCCGACATCATCCGCCGCGCGGTCGTCGCCGAATCCACCGTCTGCACGCCGCCGCTTCCCGGCCTGAGCCTGAGCATGGGCGTCGCGCGTGCGGTGCGCGAGTCCGGCTACCATCTCGAAGACCTGTTCGCACGCGCCGACACCGCGCTGTACGCGGCCAAGCGTGGCGGTCGCAACCGCGTCGTGGTGGCCAGCGACGACCTTCCGCTGCCGCCTGCCGCGGAGACGGTCACCCGCCAGCTCGCTTAGGAACGATCCGCGTAGCGACGACGTCCGCTCAACCTGCGGTCTTCGATTCCGTCGCCGGGCGTCGGAACACCACCATCCTCGAAGTCAGCCGCTGCACGACCTCGTCGCGCTGGTTGAGCGTCTCGCTGCGCATCAGCGCGATGCCGCGATCGTTGCGCGAGGTCGACGGGACGATCTCCAGTACCTCGCTCACCACGTGCAGCGTGTCGCCCGGCCGGGTGGGCCGCGGCCATGCCAGCTCGCATCCCGCGCCGATCATGCCATCGGCGAACAGACGCTGATCGACCAGCAGGCGCATGGTGATCGCCGCCGTGTGCCAGCCACTGGCGGCAAGTCCGCCGAACATGGTCGCGCGCGCCAGCGCATCGTCGAGATGGAACGGCTGCGGGTCGTAGGCTGCGGCGAATGCCTTGATCTGCTCTTCGCTGACCGTGTGCGTGCCGGTCTCGAAACGCTGGCCCACGCGCAGGTCGTCGAGGTAGAAGCTTCCGGTGGTCATGGCTCGCCTCGGTGTTTGTCTCCACGCGAAGCGTAACGCGAACGCCGACCGGCGGACGATAGCTGTCCGACACCTGCCTTCCGGCATACGGCAATGGCCGCCGGATTTTGCGAGGATGCGATGGCTTCCCTTCCGCAGAGGTCGTCATGAACAACCGGATCCTGGCTATGGCGTGCATGGCGACGTTGCTGGCGGGCAACGCTCATGCGGCGGACAGCATGGACACGAAGCCGCAATACGGCGCATGGGGCCTGGACACGGCGGGCATGGATACCGCCACGAAACCCGGCAACGATTTCTTCCGCTACGCCAGCGGCGCCTGGCTGGACAGGACCGCGATTCCCGCCGACAAGCCGGCGGTGTCGCTGCGCCTGGTCATGAGCGACACCATCGAGCAGCGCCTGCACGACATGATGGAATCCGCCGCCGTGCATGCCGGGCACCAGCCGACAACACTGGAAGGCAAGGTCGGCGCGTTCTACAAGTCCTTCATGGACGAGCGACGGATCGAAGCTCTCGGCGCGAAAGCGATCGCGCCGCAGCTCGATGCCGTCCGCGATGCGAAGACCCGCGACGATCTCGCCGCCTTGATGGGCCGCGACAACCTCGACTTCGAAGGCACGCTGTTCAACCTCGGCATCGACGTTGACCTCAAGGACCCGAAGCATTACGCCGTCTACGTCAGCCAGGGCGGCCTCGGCCTGCCCGATCGCGACTATTACCTGAAGCCCGCCTTCGCCGCGCAGAAGGCCGCGTACCGGGCCTACCTGGAAAAGCTGCTCGCGTTGTCGGGCTGGAAAGACCCGCAGGCGGCCGCGAAGGACGTGGTCGCATTCGAGACGCAGATCGCGCAAGCGAGCTGGACCAAGGTGCAGCAGCGCGATCCGGTAGCGAGCTACAACCCGATGAGCATCGCCGAATTGCAGCAGCTCGCGCCGGGCTTC
Source organism: Lysobacteraceae bacterium (assembly GCA_035484515.1). GTDB lineage: Bacteria > Pseudomonadota > Gammaproteobacteria > Xanthomonadales > Xanthomonadaceae > SZAS-103. The sequence goes on along the minus strand of DATHOV010000482.1, from coordinate 1,723 downwards.
GCATGGCAGCCTTTCCTGCGCGAAGCGCGTCTTGGCGACCTGCAGCGCATCGTGGTCGGCGAGAAGTCCGCATTCCCGAAGCTCGCCGCGCTGTACGCGCAAACGCCGATCGAGACGATCAGGGCCTGGCACGCGGCGCACATCGCCGACGATGCGGCCTTCTATCTCTCCAGACCCTTTGCCGACGCGTACTTCGACATGCACGACAAGACCCTGTCCGGCCAGCCCGTGCAACCGGTGCGCTGGAAACGCGGCGTGCACGCGGTGTCCGGCGGCGACTGCAACGGCGAACGCGTGGACTGCTTCGGCAGCCTGAACTGGGGCGTCGGCCAGATCTACACCGCAAAGTATTTCCCGCCGGCATCGAAGACCAAGATCGAGGACCTCGTCGCCAACCTCAAGGCCGCTTACCACGCGCGCATCGAGAAGCTCGACTGGATGAGCCCGCAGACCAAGACCGAAGCGTTGAAGAAGCTCGAGACCTACACGATCAAGGTCGGCTACCCCGACCATCCGCGCGACTACGCCAACGTGGTCGTGCGCGACGACGACATCGCCGGCAATGTCGTGCGTGCGGGTGCGGCCGACTGGAGCTTCTACGTCGCTCGCCTCAATGGCCCGGTCGACCGGCTCGACTGGTCGATGACGCCGCAGACCAACGATGCCTACAACGGCTCGCTGCGCGACATCGTGTTCCCGGCCGGCATCCTGCAACCGCCGATCTTCGACCCGAATGCCGACGACGCGATCAATTACGGCGCGATCGGCGGCGTGATCGGCCACGAGCTCACCCACGGATTCGACGACGAGGGCCGCAAGATCGATGCCACGGGCGCGCTGCGCGACTGGTGGACGGCCGACGACGCGAAGCGCTTCGAGGAGCGTGCGAAAAAACTCGGCGCACAGTATTCCGCATTCCAGCCCCTGCCCGGCGTGCACATCAACGGCGACCTGACGATGGGCGAGAACATCGCCGATCTTGGCGGCCTCACGCTCGCGCTGGATGCCTACCACGCCTCCCTGCACGGCAAGCCCGCGCCGGTACTCGACGGCCTGACCGGCGACCAGCGCGTGTTCCTCGGCTGGGCGCAGGCCTGGCGCGGCAAGACGCGCGACGACGCGGTCCGTACGATGGTCGTGAGCAACCCGCATTCGCCCCGCGAATTCCGCGTCAACGGCGTCGTACACAACATCGACGCCTGGTACGACGCTTTCGGGGTGAAGCCGGGCGACAAACTGTACGTCGCGCCGGGGGATCGGGTACGGATCTGGTGATGGTTGTAGTCGCTTGGTTGTCGCACGCTGGCGGAACAGGCAGGCTCAAGATCGAGAGCGTTTTGCGCTGACGTGCGAGAACATCGAGGAAACCAGAGCAAGAGCAGCATCAAGATCAAGAGCGTTTCGCGCTGACGTGCGAGAACATCGAAGGAAGCCAGAGCGAGAGCAGCATCAAGATCAAGAGCGTTTCGCGCTGACGCGCGAGTTACTTTCTGTCAAGGCAAACATCAAGAGCTGAAAGCAACAGCGAGAAGCCAAGAGCAACAGCATTGGCTTTGGGGCTCTTGCTTCGCTGCTCCTGATCTTCCGCTCTTGCGCCGTAAAGCGAGCCGAGCACCGCAGGAAAGAGGGGGAGCAAGGCGCGACTGTCTGAGGGCCATGGATGGCCCGAGTTCGCGCCGGCCCCCTCTTTCCGAGGAGCGCAGGGTACCGACGCGGCTTCACC
>DATHOV010000481.1:0-15311 GCA_035484515.1 Lysobacteraceae bacterium | reverse complement strand
GCGCCTACTGCCGGCACGCGAATTCCCGCTCGACGAAGCGAGCATCAAACGCGTGCGGGAGTCCCTGCGGGAACGCTTCGACATCGACACCCGGCGAAGCGCGCTTTACCAGGACCTCAAGGAAGGCAGCGCGCCGGCCGGCATCGAGTATTACCTGCCGTTGTTCTTCGCTCCGATTGAAAGTCCGCACAAGGATGGGCGGGCTTCCGCGAAGGACTCGCATGAAACCACCGCAACGCTGTTCGACTATCTCGGCGACGACACTCTGGTCGTGATCGGCGAGAACGCGCTCGATGCGGGCGATGCGTTCTGGTCGCAGACGAAGGAACGCTGGGAGCAGCGTCGCCACGATCTCGAACGCCCGATCCTCGAACCGCACGAGCTGTACCTGCCGCCAGAGACCCTGCGCGAACGGATCAACCACCACCGGCGCGTCGAAATCTGCGGCGAATCGCACCCGAAGCGCGCCGAGGCGCAATCGCTGGGCGACCAGCCTGCGCCGACGCTGCCGTTGAACCAGAAGAACGAAACGCCGGCGGCGGCGTTGAAGGGGTTTCTAGCGAACTATCCGGGACGCGTGCTGGTGGCCGCCGATTCGGCGGGACGGCGCGAGGCGTTGCTGGAGCAGTTCGCGGCGGCGGGGCTTGTGCCGCAGCCAGTGTCCGGATGGCTGGCGTTTCTAAGCCCTGAGCAATCGGAAAAACCTCCAACTCGTCATCCCGGCGGCAAGAGCGCGAGCTCCGCGGAGCCCGTGCGCTTCGCCATCACGATTGCCCCGCTCGAGAACGGCTTCGCCCTCACCGAGCCGGCCCTGTGCGTGCTCACCGAGCGCCAGTTCCATCCGGAACGCGCGCCGGGCGTGCGTCGCCGCAAGCGCTCGGGTCGCGATCCGGAAACCATCATCCGCGATCTCGGCGAACTCGCCATAGGCGACCCGATCGTGCACGAGGACCATGGCGTCGGCCGTTACCGTGGCCTGATCACGCTCGATGCCGGCGGCGAGCGCGCCGAATACCTCGAGATCGAGTACGCCAAGGGCGACAAGCTCTACGTCCCGGTCGCGCAGTTGCACCTCGTCAACCGCTACTCGGGCGCGTCGCCCGAGACGGCGCCGCTGCATTCGCTTGGAGGCGAGCAGTGGGCGAAGGCGAAGAAGAAAGCCGCCGAGCGTGTCCGCGACGTGGCCGCCGAGTTGCTGGAGATCCAGGCCAGGCGCCATGCCCGGCAAGGGCTGGCGATCGCGGTCGATCGCGCGATGTACGAACCGTTCGCGTCGAGCTTTCCGTTCGAGGAAACGCCCGACCAGTTGCAGGCAATCGAAGCAGTCATCTCCGACCTCGCCCAGCCGCAGCCGATGGATCGCGTGGTTTGCGGCGACGTCGGCTTCGGCAAGACCGAGGTCGCGTTGCGCGCCGCTTTCGTCGCCGCGACCGCGGGCCGCCAGGTCGCGGTGCTGGTGCCGACCACCCTGCTCGCGCAGCAGCACGGCGGCAACTTCAAGGACCGCTTCGCCGACTGGCCGATACGCGTCGAAGTGATCTCGCGTTTCCGTTCCAGCGCCGAAATCAAGGTCGTTCTCAACGCGCTCGCCGACGGCAAGGTCGATGTGATCGTCGGCACCCATCGCCTGCTGCAGAACGACGTGAAGTTCCAGAACCTGGGCCTGGTGATCGTCGACGAAGAGCAGCGCTTCGGCGTGCAGCAGAAGGAAGCGCTGAAGAAGCTGCGTGCCGAGGTCAACCTGCTCACCCTGACCGCGACACCGATTCCGCGCACGCTCAACATGGCGATGTCGGGACTGCGCGAGCTGTCGCTGATCGCGACGGCGCCCGCGCACCGCCTGGCAGTGAAGACGTTTCTGACGCCGTGGGATCCGGCCCTGCTGAAGGAAGCCTTCCAGCGCGAGATCGCGCGCGGCGGGCAGATCTACTTCCTGCACAACCAGGTCGAAAGCATCGAGCGCATGGCGCGCACGCTGTCCGAGCTGATGCCCGAAGCGCGCATCCGCGTCGGTCACGGGCAGATGCCGGAGCGCGAACTCGAGCAGGTGATGCTCGACTTCCAGCGCCAGCGTTTCAATGTGCTTCTGTGCACGACGATCATCGAGTCGGGCATCGACATCCCGAACGCGAACACCATCGTCATCGACCGCGCCGACCGCTTCGGTCTCGCCCAGTTGCACCAATTGCGAGGGCGCGTCGGCCGTTCGCATCACCGCGCCTACGCCTACCTCGTCGTGCCCGATCGCAAGTCGATGACCGGCGACGCCGCCAAGCGCCTGGAAGCGATCGCCTCGCTGGAGGAACTCGGCGCAGGCTTCACCCTGGCCACGCACGACATGGAGATCCGCGGCGCCGGCGAGCTGCTTGGCGCCGAACAGAGCGGCCAGATCGCCGAGATCGGCTTTTCGCTCTACACCGAACTGCTCGAACGCGCGGTGCGCTCGATGCGCGACGGCCACCTGCCCGATCTCGATGCCGACGCCCACCATGGCGCCGAGATCGAGCTGCACGTCCCCGCGCTGATCCCCGAGGACTACCAGCCCGATGTCCACGCACGGCTGACGATGTACAAGCGCATCGCCAGCGCGCGCGATGTCGAGGCGCTGCGCGAACTGCAGGTCGAGATGATCGACCGCTTCGGCCTGTTGCCCGAACAGGCCAAGAGCCTGTTCGCGATCACCGAACTCAAGCTCGCAGCCACGCCGCTGGGCATCCGCAAGCTCGACCTCGGCGCCGCCGGCGGCCGCATCGTCTTCCATGCGAAGCCGAACATCGATCCGATCTCGGTAATCCGGCTGATCCAGAAGCAGCCGAAGATCTATTCGATGGAAGGACCGGAGAAGCTGCGGATCCGGATGGAGATGGGCGATGGCGCGGCGCGGCTGGCGACGGCGCGCGGATTGCTCGCGATGCTCGCGACCGGCTGAAGAACCTGTCCCGGAACGTCGGGCACTGTGCCGGGATATTGCCGCTCCGGCGTCGCAGACATCGCCAGCCTGCAACATGGGTTTAGCGTTTTCCTAACCCGCGACGTGTTCTGATCGCTTAATCTCTATAAAGTGAATATGAATTAGCCCTTTCCCGGCCGCGCATGCGCCATCGGGCGGGCTTCGACAGGAGCGAACGGATGCAACGCATAGCGGTCATCGGTGGCGGCGCGGCTGGAGCGGCCGTGGTCGCGGAATTCCTGCGGCGGGCGGGCGATCTCGAACTGTTCTGGTTCGTCGGCCAGCACAGACCCGGGCGCGGCGTTGCCTATGCCACGAGCAACGGTCGGCACCTGCTCAACGTGCCCGCGGCGAACATGGGCCTGCTGGCCGACGATGTCGGCGGCCTGGTGCGTTACCTGCGGGAAAACAACCTGCCCGGATCGCCCTCGGACTTCCTGCCCCGCGCCGTGCTCGGCGACTACATCGAAGCAACCCTGGCGAAGCTGATCGCCCAGTGCCCCCCCGACGTGCGGGTGCGCACGCACACCTCGGAAGTCGTGTCGCTCGTGCCCTCGCACGGTGGCTACCTGCTGCAGACCGACGACGACGAAACCGTCCACGTCGACGGTGCCGTACTGGCAGTCGGCGCGCTGCCGCCGGTGCCGATCGCCGAAGTCGACGCCGATGCCCTTGCGGGCGGCAAGTACCTGCCCGATCCCTGGCAGCGACGGCAGATCGTGCACGTCCCGAATCGGGTGGTGGTCCTCGGCAGTGGGCTGACCGCGATCGACGTGATCATCACCGCGGCGACGCACTGGCCGAACGCCCGGATCATTGCGCTCTCGCGCCATGGCCGCCTGCCGTGCGTGCACCGGATCGCGGCGAACGTGCCGTACCCGCACGCGAGGGATCTCATCGAACGGCTGCGCGCGGAACCTTCGATACGCAAGTGGTTCCGCGCCGTCCGCGAAGCCGCGAACGACCGGGGCATCGAATGGCGCGGCGTGATCGACAGCCTGCGTCCGGTCACGACCGAGCTGTGGCGTTCGCTCGATGTCGCCCAGCGTCGACGCTTCCTGCGCCATGCACGCTGGGCGTGGGAAGCGGTGCGTCATCGCCTGCCGCTGGCATCGGCGGACATCATCGGCCAACTCCAGGAGGAGGGACGCCTGACCGTACTCGCCGGTCGCATCCGCAAAGTCGAAGGTCGATCGCCGTTGAGCCTGACCTATCGTCGCCGCAACGACGGAGCGACCCGCACCCTGACCGCCGATCTTGCGATCCAGGCGACCGGTCTGCACACCGCCGTCAAGCGCACTGCACACCCGCTGCTGCGGCAGATGTTCCGCGACGGCCTGGTCTGCGTGGACGCGCAGGGACAGGGCATCGAAGCCGACGTCGACGGCCGCGTCGTCCGCGCCGACGGAACCATCGCGGCCGGCCTGCGCGCCATCGGTCCGCTGATGCGCGGCGTGTTGTGGGAATGCACGGCCCTTCCGGAAATCCGCATGATGGCCGCGAGGCTCGCACGCGAATTGCCGGGCGAATTGCGGCAGGGCCGTGCATTCTCCCGCAGCGTCGGCGCTGGCCGACCGGGCTAACCCGCCACGCGGCGTGCATTGGCGGCGAAGCGTCTGGTAGCGAGGTATTCTTCCATCGGAAGGACCAGAACCCGGGAAGGCTGGTCCAGCGGATGCCATCGCGCCCAGGATCGGTACCACGTGCAAAAGGGAACGAAGTAGTCGATTCTGGAGTAGCCGGCCCGTTCGACGTCGGCATCCTGTGGACACCCACGAGGCGAGTCATGAACGACGAAAAGTCCTACCACGCCAGTTGCTTCTGCGGTGCAGTGCAGTTCACGGTCACCGGCGAGCCGCTCGCGATGGGTTACTGCCATTGCGAATCGTGCAGGCACTGGTCGGCGGGGCCGATCAACGCATTCACCCTGTGGAAGCCCGATGCGCTGAAGGTCACCCAGGGCGCTGACAACATCGGCAGCTACAACAAGACGCCGTTCAGCCATCGCAAGTGGTGCAAGTCCTGCGGCGGCCACGTCTTCAGCGAGCATCCGACCTTCGGGTTCACCGACATACCCGCCGCACTCATCCCCGGCCTTGCCTACCAGCCCGGCATGCACGTCAACTACCAGGAAACGAAGCTGCGCATCCTCGACGGGCTGCCGAAGCTGAAGGACTTCCCCAAGGAGATGGGCGGTTCGGGTGACCGCCTCGCCGAGTGACGGTTCTGGCGGTTTCCAGCGCCTCATCGGCCATCGAAGGATGACAGCGTGAACAAGCGCGACCTCTCGCGGCTGCTGCGGCAGACGAACGTCGAAGACCTCGTCGACGACGGCATCGAGAATGGCAGCGATATCGCGTCGTTCAATCCGGTCGATGCGGTCGATGAAACCCCGACGCCGGAGACTTCGAAAGCCGACGCGATCAGGCGATCGACTCTCTTGCGGGAACGACAGGAGCAGGAGGAGCAAGTCGAGTCGTTGCGCCGACGGTCGGTGAGCTGGCTCGGCCTGATCCTCGGCGCCTGTTTCGTCGTCTCGGGCATCGTGGTGTTTCTCTTTCCGCGCGACACGTACGTCTATCATCACCGCATGAGATTGCTGCCGTCGTTCGTGGAGCACGTCACGCCCGCCGGGTCGCAAGCTTACGCCGTGGTTGCAGTCGTACTCGGGGGCGCTGTGTGCGCCTATGCGCTGTACCGACCGCCGAAGTGATCGAGAAGATGCCACTGCTTTTCTCTTATGGAACCCTGCAACTTGAGAGCGTGCAGCTCGGCGCGTTCGGGCGCCTCCTCGAAGGAAGCCGCGACGAGTTGCCCGGATACGAGCTGTCGATGCTCGAGATCGAGGACGCGAATGTCGTCGCGACCAGCGGCAGGACGCACCATCCGATAGCCATGCGTGGCGACGACGCTGCAAGCAGCGTCGTCGGCACGGTGTTCGAGATCACCGACGACGAACTCGCCAGCGCCGACCGATACGAAGTCCCGCAATACCGGCGTGTTTCCGTCGAGCTCGCATCGGGCAGGAAGGCCTGGACCTACGTCGATGCGCGGGCCGATGATGCGAACGACGCGTCATCCGCACCATCAACGAAACCCCACCCCGGATGGAGCTGATCGGATGAAAACGACCGGTACCGCTGGCGCGATCGCTGCCGAGCAACAGCTCGACGGCTTCATCGCGAAATTCGAACCGAAGGACCAGAAGCTGATCCGCGCCGTCCGCAAGGCGGCGCGCAAGCGCTTCCCGACCGCGCATGAACTCGTCTACGAGAACTACAACTTCTTCGTGATCGGCTATTCGCCAACGCTGCGACCCTCCGATGCGATCGTCTCCATTGCGGCGCGCGCAAACGCCGTCGGCTTGTGCTTCATCCACGGCGCGAAGCTGCCGGACCCTGCCAGGGTGCTGCTCGGCAGCGGCAACCAGACGCGTTTCATCCGCCTGGACTCGGCGGACGTGCTGGTGCGGCCGGAGGTCGAGGAACTGATCGCGGCGGCGATCGCGCAATCGAAGACGCTGCTGCCAACGAGCGGACACGGCAGTCTCGTGATCCGTTCCGTGTCTGCCAAGCAGAGGCCGCGCAGGAAGGCGGCGAAGTGACATGTCCGGATCCGGCCAGCGCGCCGGCCTGTCGCTGCGCATCATGCGGATACCCGCACTTCGGAGTCCCGTATGTCCTCCTTCCAGATCGTCGGCATCGACCACCGTCCGTTCGAAGCGCTGTTCGAACTCGACGACGCGCAACTGCGCGAACATGGCGCGGTGCGCTGCATCGCCACCGAGTACCCCGGCTTCCCCTGCCGTGTCGGACTCGATGACGCGGCAGTCGGCGATGAATTGCTGCTGCTTCCATTCGAGCATCAACCGGGCAATTCGCCCTATCGCGCATCCGGCCCGATCTTCGTCCGCAGGGGCGCGACTCGGGCAAAGCTGCCGGAAAGCGTGATTCCGTCCTATGTCACCCGGCGGCTGATCTCGGTGCGCGCGTACGACGACTCGCACATGATGGTCGATGCCGCGGTTCGCGAAGGCGCGGACGCGGCCTCGGAAATCGAACGCCAGTTCGCGAACGCAGCGGTCGCATACATCCATCTGCACAATGCGAAACGCGGCTGCTACTCCTGTCGTGTGGATCGCGCCTGAGCGAAAGGCCAAGCCGTGCCATTCGGAACAAGCGCACAGTCGTGGCAAAGTGGCGGTCGCGTCGGGATGACGGACTCATCCCTTCGACGCCGACGCCCTTTCGGTCCACCTGGAGTCTCCCATGAGTCCCACCTACGCAAACGGCAAGATCTGCTACCTCGAGATCCCCGCTTTCGATGTCGCGCGATCGGCCGACTTCTACTCGAAGGTATTCGGCTGGAAGCTGCGCCAGCGCGGCGACGGGGCCACCACTTTCGACGACTCAATCGGCGAAGTCAGCGGGGCATTCGTCCTCGGCCGGAGTCCGATGACGGCGGTCGGACTGCTCTTCTACATCATGGTCGACGATGCCGCCGCGACCTGTAACGCGATCGTCGCGCAAGGAGGCGCGATCGTACAGGCGATCGGCGCGGATGCTCCGGAAATCACCGTGCGCTTCAGCGATCCTGCGGGCAACATCGTCGGCGTGTACCAGCAACCAGGCGGCACGGGCGGCGCATGAAGCAGTGTCGGACCGATCCGGCGGCGCCATTGCCCGCGCGCGCGCTGATCTTCTCGCTGACCTTGCTGGCGATGGTCGCCTTCGCCGGCAATTCGCTGCTGTGCCGGCTGGCGCTGAAGGACACCGGCATCGATGCGGCGAGCTTCACCTCGATCCGGATCGTGTCCGGCGCTCTGGTGCTGTGGCTGATCGTGCGACTGCGGGGCGCAGCACGCTCAGCAGAAGGCAACTGGCCATCGGCGTTCGCATTGTTTGCGTACGCGGCCTGCTTCTCGTACGCATACGTCGAGCTTCCGGCCGGAATCGGCGCCTTGCTGCTGTTCGGCGCGGTGCAGGCGACGATGATCGGGTTCGGGTTGTGGAACGGCGAGCGCTTCGGGATACGCCGATCCGCCGGGCTGGCCTGCGCCTTCGGCGGACTCGTCGGGCTGATGCTCCCCGGCGTTTCTGCGCCACCGTTGTTCGCTTCCGCGTCGATGGTGGCAGCAGGCTGCGCGTGGGGCGTGTATTCGCTGCGCGGCAGGACGGCAGCCGATGCGACCGCTGCGACCTCGGGAAATTTCCTGCGCGCGGTGCCTTTCGCCATCGCGCTGGCAGCGATCGCATGGCCGCGGCTCTCGCTGGATCGCACCGGTACCTGCTACGCGATCGCCTCGGGCGCGCTGACATCGGGCATCGGCTACGCGATCTGGTACACGGCGCTGCGCGGACTGAAGGCGACGAGTGCGGCGGTCGTGCAGCTCAGCGTGCCAGTGCTCGCCGCGATGGGCGGCATCATCCTGCTCGGCGAATCGTCGAGCCTGCGCCTGGCGCTCGCTTCTGTGGCGATCCTCGGTGGCATCGCGCTGGTAATCGTCGAGCCGCGCGCGGAGCCAGCCGCAAGCTGATCGAAAGCCCGCGGCCCATTCGATCGACGTCGCCGAAGCTGTGATGGCGGATTGCAACCTGGATCGATGACCGGGCCGGTTGCATGTTGGTACAGTTCGACATCCTCCACGACCCGTGCCGATCCTTGACCCGCCAGAAACGATCCTCCCTTGCATCCACCGTACTCGTGCTTGCTTCGACCACGATCCTGGGTGCCTGTACCCGGCAATCCCCGCCATCAGTACCCCTCCCGCCGGAACTCGCGGCGATCCATTGCCCCGCGGACCGTAACGAGCATGCGCGCACGCTGATCGGCAAGGCCGAAGTAACTTTCGTCTGTGTCGACCGGACCCAGGCGGTCGACCCGAGCCTGATGCGCTGCGACCGCGAGACGCCACCGAACCTGTGCGAGGACGCCGGAGAAATCCTGTTGAGCCACGACGCCGATGGCCTCGTGTATGCGGGGCCGCCTCCGAACTATTCGGCCGAGCGCGACAACGCCGGGCCGACATCAGGTCCGACCGACGACTCGCAGCTCATCGTCAATTTCCATGCCGGGCCGCCGCGGACCAGGACCTTCGATCCTGTCGAGACGCCCTACCGCTTCCTGCTTCCCGGCGCGCAGGACATGCTTCCCGATGGCTTCACCTTCGTGAAGGGCATGCCCTGCGACCGGGTTGCAACCGTGCTCAATACCGGCACCTGCAACCTCGAGGCGACCACGCCGTCGCTGTACTGGCACATCTCGATCTCGATCCACCATAAGCAGGGCACGCCGATCTACGATCGCGAATACCGCACCGAACTTGCGCTCTGGATGAAGTACCTAGGGCTGATGATCGTGGATCCGAAACAATGACCCAGGCACCGCGCACAATGCATGGGCGGTGATTCCCGAGCCCCGCCTCCCATCGGAACAGACAGGAGATGCCGTGCCGAAGCTGCTGCCTATCGCTTTCACGACCGCATTGCTCGCCTCGCAGTGCGCATTTGCGGCCATGCCGGATACCTCTTCGGCAGTTCCGGCCACCGCGCCCGAACCTGTCCGCGTGCTCGGCCGCCAGATGCTCGAGGAGCTCATCGACACCGATACCACCTCGGCGCACGGCAACGTCACCGAAGCAGCGCAGAAGGTCGCGAAGCGCTTCCTCGACGCGGGCTTCCCGGCGGCCGACGTGCAACTGGTCGGCGACAACCCGAAGAAGAAAAACCTCGTCGTGCGGGTGCACGGCCACGGCGAGCGGCCGCCGGTGCTGGTGTTCGCGCATCTCGACGTGGTCGAGGCCCTGCGTTCGGACTGGCACTACGACCCGTTCAAGCTCACCGAGGACGGCGGCTACTTCTACGGACGCGGCACGATCGACATCAAGGGTGCCGCGGTCGGCCTCGTCAGCGCGCTGCTGCGCATGCACGCCGAGCACTTCGTGCCGCGCGGCGACTACATCCTCGCGCTCACCGCCGGCGAGGAGGATGGCGAGGACAACGGCATCCAGTGGCTGCTCGCGCATCGTCCCGAGCTGATCAAGGCCGCCTACGGTCTCAACCAGGACGACAGCGGCCCGGCCACGCGCAACGGCAAGGCCTACGTCCTGACGGTGGAAACCGCCGAGAAGATCTACCTGAGCTACACGCTCACCGCGCACAATCCCGGCGGCCACAGCTCGCAGCCGACACCGGACAACGCGATCTACCGCCTAGCCCAGGCACTGGTGAAACTGTCGAACTACCAGTTCCCCCTGCGCACGAACGCGGTCACGCGCGGTTATTTCGCGGGTCTGGCCTCGCAGAATTCCGGGCAGACGGCCACGGACATGCGCGCGGTGGGTCGCGATCCATCGGACAAGGCCGCGGCCGCGCGGATCGCCGCGTCGTCCAACTACAACAACGCGCAACTGCGCACGACCTGCGTGGCGACGATGCTGCAGGGCGGCCACGCCGAAAACGCATTGCCACAGACAGCCCAGGCCACCGTGAATTGCCGGCTGCTGCCCGACGAGGATCCTGCGAATGTCGATACAGTGCTCAAGCAGGTCGTGGCCGATCCGCAGATCGAGATCAAGCGCATCGCCGAGCCCAACCTGAGTCCCGCATCGCCGGTGGACGAGAAGCTGTTCAAGCAGATCGCCGATGTCGCCGCGACCGTGTGGGGACCGATTCCGGTATCGCCGTACATGTCTGCGGGCGCGAGCGACAGCGTCTTCCTGCGCCCGACGGGCATGCCGGTGTACGTCTTCTGCGGCATTCCCAGCGACGTCGACGAGGATCGCTGGCACGGCCAGGACGAGCGCATTCCCGTCGATTCGTTCTACCAGTCGCTGGAATTCGACTACCGGTTGCTGAAGACGCTCTGATTGCCGACGCCGCGATTCTGGCGATCGACTTCACCCGAATTTTCCTGCGCGACCATCCCATTCACTGCGTCGCATTGACACAATTCCATATTTCTGGAATATTCGAATCATGGACGACACCAAGGCACTCGCCGCGCTGGACGCACTCAGCCATAGATCGCGGCTCGCGGCCTTCCGGCAGCTCGTGCAAGCCGGACCCGAAGGCATGTCCGTGGGCGAATTGCGCGAACACCTCGACCTGCCGCCGGCCACGCTGACCGCACACCTGAATGTCTTGCGCGCGGCGTCGCTGGTCGGCGACGAGCGTGAAGGACGCGTCATCCGCGTGCGTGCCGACTTCGCGCAGATGAATGCCTTGCTCGCTTACCTCACCGAAAACTGCTGCGGCGGAACCGCATCGTGCGGTCCGGTCGCGAAGTGCAAACCGCGCAAGTCAGGAGCTTCCAAATGAACCGCTTCCACGTTCACCTCAATGTTTCCGATCTCGCGGCGAGCGTCCGCTTCTACTCTGGACTGTTCGCGGCAGAGCCGACCGTGCTCAAACCAGACTACGCAAAGTGGATGCTAGAGAATCCGCGCGTGAACTTCGCCATCTCCAACACGGAGCGCGCGCCCGGCATCGACCACTTCGGCATCCAGGCCGAGAGCGAGGACGAGCTCGCGACCCTGGGCCTGCGGCTCGACGCAGCAGGCGGCACGATCATCCCGGAAGCAGCGGCGATCTGCTGCTACGCGCAGTCGGACAAACTCTGGATCGAAGACCCGCAGGGCATGCGCTGGGAGACTTTCCATACCGTCGGCGAAGCGTCCACCTACCATGCCGGCCAAGCCGCATGTGCGACGGATGGCGCGACATGTTCGCCTAACGTGAGCACCGTAAAGCCTAAGGTCGACAAGGGCATGTCCTGCTGCGCGCCGCAGTCGGGCTGCTGCTGACCGTCTCGCCAGCGGACGGCATCTGCACCGGATAGCGAAACGAAGAGTTGATATCCCGATGACTGCCATGAAGCGCATCCTGTTCGTCTGCATCGAGAACTCCAACCGCAGCCAGATGGCCGAGGCATTCGCGCGCATGCATGGCGGCGATCGCGTGCAGGCGCTGAGCGCGGGATCGAAACCGTCGGGCCGGATCAATCCGAAGGCGATCCGCTTCATGGATGAGGTCGGCTACGACCTGCGCTCGCATGCGTCGAAATCGCTCGACGCCATCGACGACACCTTCGATGCGGTCGTCACGATGGGTTGCGGCGACAGTTGCCCGTGGGTGCCGGCGAGTCGTCGCGAGGACTGGGCGCTGCCCGATCCACGGGACATGGATGATGACGGCTACCGGGCCGTGCGCGACGAGATCTCGGCGCGCGTGCAGGCGCTGCTGGCGAGCCTGTGATGCCGCTGTCGCGCCGACTGCTCGCCGAGTTCCTCGGCACCGCCTTGTTGCTGGCCACCGTGGTCGGCTCGGGGATCATGGGCGTGAAGCTGTCCGGCGGTAACGACGGCATCGCGCTGCTCGCCAATGCGTCGGCCACGGCTGGCGTGCTCTACGTTCTGATCGTACTTCTCGGGCCGGTTTCGGGCGCGCACTTCAATCCCGTGGTCTCCCTGGCGATGCGGATGCGTCGCGAGCTGGGCGACGCCGAGTCGCTGGCCTACGTCGCCATCCAGTGCATCGGCGCCGTCGCCGGCGTGCTGCTCGCGCACGCGATGTTCGGGCTGCCGCTGATCGAGCCGGGCACGCATGCACGCACAGGATCGGCGCTATGGCTGAGCGAAGCCGTCGCGAGCTTCGGCCTGCTGCTGACGATCCTGCTCGGCCTGCGGCATCGGCCGGCGGCCGTGCCGGCGCTGGTCGCGTGCTGGATCTTTGCCGCGTACTGGTTCACCGCCAGCACGTCCTTCGCGAATCCCGCTGTGACCCTCGCGCGTTCGCTCACCCAGACCTTCGCAGGCATCCGTCCCGAGGATGTTGCGGGCTTCGTGCTTGCGCAGATCGCGGGCGCACTTGCTGCCTGCGTTGTGGCGAACATGCTGGATCAACCGCGGCTCACCACTCCGTGAGTCCCTCGATCTCGTAGAGCCTCTTCCAGCTCGGCCGCGCACGCACGATGTCGGCCAAGCGCTTGAGCGACGGCCACTGCGTCGCGGGCTTGGGCATATTGCGCGACCAGCGCATCAGCATCGTGAGCAGCAGGTCGGCGCCGGAGAATTCGCTGCCGAGCAGGTAGGGGCCATTCGCGGACAGGTGCGCTTCGAGCAGATCGAACGCGCCTTCAATGCGGCCCTGGATCACCGCGCGAACATTGGCAGGGTGCTCCTCGGTGCCGGCCGCATCGGGCGGGTAGAACCACAGTCGATAGGTCGGCAACAGGGTATTGGCCATGAACACGATCCACTGGTACCACGCCGCACGTTCGGGCTTTCCGATCGCGGGCGCAAGCTTGGCTTCGGGATGTCGCTCGGCGAGCAGCATCAGCAGCGCAGCAGATTCGGACACCGCGTTGCCGTCGACGATCAGCGTCGGTACCCGACCCTGCGGATTGAGCTTGAGGTACTCCGGATTCTTCTGCCCCTTCGACTTGAAGTCGATCAGTTCGAGCCGATGCGGTGCGCCGATTTCCAGCAGGGCCAGATGGGCCACCATGCTCGCGGTGCCGGGCGAATAGTAGAGCGTGTACATGTCGGTCTCCGTGGGGGTCGGCCATGCCAAAGTGGCGCGGCGAAGGCGTTGCAGCATAAGCCGTCGATGAACCCGCATCCAAGATGAAGAAAGTTTCACCTCGCGGAAGGGCTCGCCGCGATGCACGGCGCTTAGCATCCGATGCACAAGCCTTCACCCACCACCACCACGAGGTGTCACCATGAAGACCAGCATCATCGCCATGTCCGTCGTTGCCCTGCTCGCTTTCGGTGCCGCCTCCGCGGCGACTGCTCCTGCAGCGAGTCCTGCAGCCTCGCCGAAGGCCGACACCGCGCAGCAATCGAAGATGGGAACCTGCGCCAAGGCCAACAAGGGCAAGAAGGGCGACGACTACAAGAACGCCATGAGCGCCTGCCTCAAGGGCTCGGCCAAGGCACCAGCCGCGGCTGCTCCGGTGAACAAGCCGATGCCGGCCACCACGCCTGCGACGGCCACCCGGGGCGGTACCGCCCAGCAGTCGAAGATGGCCTCCTGCTCCGCCGCCAACAAGGGCAAGACGGGCGACGACTACAAGAGCGCCATGAGCGCCTGCCTCAAGGCCAGCCCGGCGGCCAGCGGCAAGTAATCGCCGCGATCCAGGCTTTGCCCAACGGCGCGCCGCACGGCGCGCCGTTTTCGTTTCGACGATCCGGTTCGATGTGCGGGGCACGATCCGCCAGATCGTTGCTAACGCCGGCGGCGCAATGCCAGCAACCCAAGCGCGAGCACGACGCCCGCAACGGCCAGCCCGGCGGCCCAGGCGCCGAACATCTGCTGTATCCATGCCTTGATTGCTCCGAACGCCCCGCTCGTCGGAAGCGGCTGCGCAGGCGCGGACACCGGCAAGGAGGCGACGGCAACCGGCTTCGACGGCATCTCCCACTTCCCGTCCACGAGTCGCACGCCCGCCGGGGCAGCGGCCGACGGCATCGCCTGCCAGCGCACGCGCACGTCGCCGACTTGCGGGTGCACGGGATCCTGCGAAGTCGACAGCCACTCGCCATCGGGCTGGAAGCTCACCGCGAGGTTGGTCGGCAATTGCGACAGGTCCGGTTTGAATGCAGTCCACGCATCGACCACACCCAGCACCCCGGCCGAGACCGGATGACCGTCGAGACTCGCATCGGCAGTCCACCAGCGTTCGCCATTGAAGGGGAAGTCGGCGGGATTGCGGTGCGTCGCGTCGAATGCGGACGAATCGATGTGCCCGGCGCTCCACGTCGTCTCGTAGTGCGACGCGGGCGTGTCGAACCTGCGCCATTGCAGCATCTCCACGCTGCGCTCGAGGCCGAGCACGCGGGCGTGGATCAGGAAGATCGGATCGGCGACTTCGGCCGTCGACTCGATCCGTCCGTGCGGCGTCGCGGTGGATGTCGATGCCGTCGGTGCGGGGCCGGCCGCGTTTGCGACAGGCTGCCAGACGCCGGCGATCGACAGCAGGCAGACCAGCAACAGCGTCTTCATGCGGCCAATGCCTGCGCGTGCAGTTCGGCCATCTCGTGGTCGGTACCGTAACGGCCCTTGTCGTCGCGCGTCACCCGCGCGAACGCGCAACCGACGTCGTGGGTGAAGAACAGGCGCACATCGCGCGCGAGCTTGTCGGCGAGGAAGTCGCGCTTCTCCTCGATAAGCAACTCGGGATATCGGTCGTAACCCATCGTCACCGGCAGATGCACCCATGGCCGACCCGGGATCAGGTCGGCGCAGAACACCACGCCGCCGTGGTCGTCCCGGCCGCGAATCTCGGCCAGCAGCAGCCCCGGCGTGTGGCCCTCGCTGCGGTGGAAGCGTACGGTCTCGCCGAAGTACGGGTGACTGTC
>DATHOV010000480.1:0-2684 GCA_035484515.1 Lysobacteraceae bacterium | reverse complement strand
GCGGCTGCTGTCCGATTTCGGCGTGGAAGCCAGCGCGCGCTACTGGGCCGCCTACGACGCGCTGCGAGACCGGCTCGGCTACGTCGATTACATCGGCGCGCTGCAGACGTTCGCGCAAGGGCTCGAATCCGGTCCCGCGCTGCTCGAGATGTCCTCGTTCCTGCTCGACTACCGTTTCACCGAATTGCTGTATCCGCAGGCGCTCGACGCGATTCGCCACGTACGCAGCATGGGCACCGCGGCGATCCTGTCCGATGGAGAAATCGTGTTCCAGCCGCGCAAGATCCAGCGCTCGGGAATCCACGACGCGGTCGAGGGCAACGTGATGATCACCCTGCACAAGGAAAAAGCGATGCCGGCGATGCGCCAGCGTTTTCCGGCGGCGCAATACGTGATGATCGACGACAAGCCGCAACTGCTGGCCGCGATGAAGAAGGCGCTCGGCGGCCAGCTCACGACCGTGTTCGTCCGCCAGGGGCACTACGCGGCCGAATCGGCGGGCCTGGCGATCGACCCGCCGCCGGACCGCACCATCGAGCGGATCGGCGAGCTGTGCGAGCGCGATCCGGACTGGTTCCTCGCCAATACGCGGGTAACGGCCAACGATGCACAATATTGACATGGACGCGAAGGAGCAGGACATGGACAGGACGCAGGCATTGCACGACACCGGCCAGAGCCTCTGGCTGGACAACATCACTCGCGAGATTCTCGACAACGGCACGCTGGCCGATTACATCGCGCGCTATTCGGTGACCGGGCTCACCTCCAACCCGACGATCTTCGACGAGGCCATCGGCGGCACCAGCGCCTACGACGCCGACATCCTCGCGATGGCCGAAGAGGGCAGGTCGGGAGAGGAGAGCTTCATCGCGCTCGCGCTCGACGACCTGCGCCGTGCTGCCGACCTGTTCCGTCCGGTGTTCGATGCGACCGGTGGCGTGGACGGCTGGGTGTCGATGGAAGTCTCGCCCCTGCTCGCCGCCGACACCGCCGGCACCATCGCCGCAGCGAAGGCGATCCACGCGCAGGCCGATCGCGCGAACCTGTTCGTCAAGATTCCCGGTACGCCCGAAGGCCTGCCCGCGATCGAGGAAGCGATCTTCGCTGGCGTACCGATCAATGTGACCCTGCTGTTCTCGCGCGAGCACTGCATCGCCGCAGCCGAGCCCTACATGCGCGGCATCGAGCGGCGCATTGCGGCAGGGCTCGATCCGAAGGTCGCCTCGGTCGCCTCGCTCTTCGTCAGCCGCTGGGACAAGGCGGTGGCCGACAAGGTGCCGGCGGAGCTGAAGAACCGTCTCGGCATCGCGATCGGCGGACGCACGTACCGCGCCTGGCGCGAGCTGTTCGCATCCGATCGCTGGCAGCGGCTCGCCGCGTCCGGCGCGCGACCGCAGCGGCTGCTGTGGGCGAGCACCGGCACCAAGGACCCGAGCGCTTCCGACACCCTCTACGTCGAGGCCCTCGCCGCGCCGGACACGGTCGACACCATGCCCGAGAAAACCCTGCGCGCGTTCGCCGATCACGGTAACGTCAAGGGCACGATGGCTGCGGACGGTGGCGACGCCGAGGCCGTGCTCGCGCGCTTCGCGCAGGCCGGCGTGGACGTCGAGGCGCTGGCCGCGCGTCTCCAGGTGGAAGGCGCGCAGGCCTTCGTGAAGTCCTGGCAGGAACTGCTCGATCGCATCACGAACAAGACCCACGACCTGGCCAATGCAGGAGGAGCCTGATGACCACCGGATCCACGCCGCCACGCCCGCCCGCCGCGCCTCCCGCCCGCACGCCCGCGCCGCCTCCCGCGGGTGGGAAGCCGCCCGCACCCGCACCGCCGCGCGCGACGAAATCCGTGCGTCCCACCATGCGGCCCGAATGGCTGGCGTTGAAGACGCACGCCGGCAAGATCATGCCGATGCACCTGCGCGAGATGTTCAAGGCCGACGAACGTCGTGGCACGCGCATGATCGTCGACGCGGCCGGCCTGTACCTTGATTACTCGAAGAACCGCGTCACCGACGAGAGCATGCAGCTTCTGCTCAAGCTGGCCGCGGCAAGCGAGGTCACCCAGCGCCGCGACGCGATGTTCGCGGGCCAGAAGATCAACACCACCGAGAACCGCGCGGTCATGCATGTGGCGCTGCGTGCGCCGAAGACGGCATCGTTCACGGTGGACGGACACAATGTCGTGCCGGAAGTGCACAACGTCCTCGACCAGATGACGACCTTCGCCGGCAAGATCCGCAGCGGCGAATGGCGCGGCAATTCCGGCCGGCGCATCCGCAACATCGTCAGCATCGGCATCGGCGGCTCCGATCTCGGCCCGGTGATGGCCTATGAGGCGCTCAAGGCCTACACCCAGCGCGAACTCACGTTCCGCTTCATCTCCAACGTCGACGGCGCCGACTTCCACGAAGTCACCCGCGACCTCGATCCGGGCGAAACCGTCTTTATCGTCTGTTCGAAGACCTTCACCACGCTCGAGACGCTCACCAACGCCAACGCCGCGAAGAACTGGGTCGTCACCACGATGCGCGACCCGAAGGCGGTTGCCAAGCACTTCGTCGCGGTGTCGACGAACACCGAGGAAGTGAAGAAATTCGGCATCGATCCGGCCAACATGTTCGGCTTCTGGGACTGGGTCGGCGGCCGCTACTCGATGGATTCGGCGATCGGCCTGGCGACGA
>DATHOV010000479.1:0-2375 GCA_035484515.1 Lysobacteraceae bacterium | reverse complement strand
CTCGTCGCAGAGGTAGAGGTATTCGCGCGGGATGTCGCGCTCGACCGTTTCGACACCGTTCCTGCGCGCGAGCGTGATGATGGTGTTGCGGGTGATCCCGTTGAGCAGGGCGGCGCTGACCGGCGTGGTATGCAGTGCGCCGTCGAACACGAGGAACAGGTTCTCGCCCGCGCCCTCGGACAGCAGGCCGGTCGAAGCCATCGCGATGCCTTCGCCGAAGCCGAGTCGCCGCGCTTCGCGCGCGATCAACTGGCCCGAAAGATAATTGCCGCCGGCTTTCGCGCCGGCCGGGATCGTGTTCGGAGCCATCCGCTGCCAGCTCGACACGCAGGCGTCGATGCCTGCTTCCAGCGCGCCGGCGCCCAGATAGGGACCCATGTGCCACGCGGCGACCGAGACCTCGGTCGGGCATTCGGCCGACAGGCCGAAGCCGCCCAGGCCGCGGAACGCCAACGGCCGCAGGTAGGCCCGCTCCAGCTTGTTCGCCTGGATCACGTGCCGGCAGGCCATCGCGATTTCCTCGATCGCGTACGGGATCTTCATGTCGTAGATCTTCGCCGACGCGTACAGGCGCTTGAGATGGTCGGTGAGCCGGAAGATCTTCTGGCCGTCAGGCGTCGGATAGCTGCGGATACCCTCGAACACCGAGGAGCCATAGTGCAGCGCATGCGCCATCACGTGCGTGGTCGCCTCGGCCCAAGGCTTGATCTGCCCGTTGTGCCAGATGTGCGGGGGGTAGTGCTGGCTCATGCGACGGCTCCCGGCGAATCAGATGCACATGATGCGGGGTTTCGATATGCAGGTCCATCTGCGATAGCTCGGGCAGCGGCGAGCATTGCATATGCCTCGCGACTTTCTGACTGGCGCGATACCGGCCATCCATGGCCGGACTTTCAAATTTCAGGCTCTTGCATCCGCTACTTGTTGGAAGGCATGGTCCCTCGGACTCAGAAGCGCACCCACCAGCAGCCCATGTAGGGCGTCAGTGCCAGCACCGTGTGCATGGGCGTGGGATCGTTCGCGGATCGCGTCTGCGCGATGTCGATCGCGCTGGCCTCCATCGAGGTCGCCGAAGTCGCGGCGCGATCGCCTTCGGCATCGCCGGTATTGCGCCGGCGCAGCAATTCCACCGCTACGAACGGGCGTGCGACGAGGATCTGCATGCGCTTGAGGATGTCCTCGGCTTCGGCGACGCCGATGCCGGGCCAGTGGTATAACGCCGCGACCTTGTTGACGTCGCCGGCCACGAGCGCGGCCTGCAGACCGTCACGCAGGGCCTGCGCCGTGCGCGCGCAGTCGTGCACGTGCACATGCACGGTCGACTGGGAGCCGGGTGTCGTCGTGTCCTTCGGCGGCTCGATGCGCACGCTCGCGCCGACTTCGTCGCAGGGCTTGTCCGTGAAGACCGAACGGCCATCGGGACCGACGCAGCGGTTCAGGTCGCCCGGATGCGCGTGCGCGATCCCGGCGGCGAGACACGATGCGGCGAACACCAGGGTTGCGGTCGGGCGCATGCGCATGGTCGCAGCATACGCCGGGATGTCAGTCCAGCCGATCCAGCAAGGCCAGCGTCGGCTTCGACAAGTTGAGCGTGTAGAAATGCAGTGCTGGCGCGCCGCCAGCGATCAGCTTGCGGCACAGGTCCGCAACCACGTCGGCGCCGAATTCGCGAATCGACTCGATGTCGTCGCGATAGGCTTCCAGGCGCTTGCCGATCCAGCGCGGGATCTCGGCGCCGCACAGATCGGAGAACCGCCGCAGTTGCGAATACTGCGCGATCGGCATGATGCCCGGCACGATCGGTACGTCCACGCCATGGCGACGCGCATCGTCCACGAAGCGGAAGTAGGCGTCGGCGTTGTAGAAGTACTGGGTGATCGCACCGTCCGCCCCGGCCTTCACCTTGGCCGCAAAGTGGCGCATGTCCGCGTGCGCGTCCCCTGCCTGCGGGTGCATTTCCGGATAGCAGGCGACCTCGATGTGGAAGAAGCCGTCGCATTCGCGGCGGATGAACTCGACCAGGTCGCTGGCGTAGCGGAAATCGCCGAAGCTGGCCATGCCTGAGGGCAAGTCGCCGCGCAGGGCGACGATGCGCCTGCAGCCCATCGCCTTGTAATGGTCGAGCAGCGTACGGATTTCGTCGCGCGTGCCGCCGACGCAGGACACGTGAGGCGCGACATCGAGCACGTGCGCATCGCGGAGTCCGCGCACGGTTTCGGGCGTGTAACTGAGCGTCGAGCCGCCCGCGCCGAAGGTGACCGATACGTATTCCGGCGACCGCGTCTTCAGCCGCGCGGCGGTCTTGTGCAACTGCGCGCGTTGATCGTCGGTCTTGGGCGGGTAGAACTCGAAGGAAACCGGTGCGTGCATGTTCA